>DAOKYU010000008.1 GCA_035325995.1 Thermodesulfobacteriota bacterium
GCCAGTATATTCAAAAAAGTGTTACCTATGTCCCCGAACGTTTGTTACCACTCTCTCCGGTCTGTACAAAAGGGGGGGGTAAGGGGGGATTTATTATGCAGCTTTACTTCCCCCCGATGGAACAATTGCCTGCAGAACGCTGAGATCTTTTGTCCGGACCGCCCCAAACAAAAAAAGCCGCTCACGACGTTTCCGGCGCAAGCGGCTCCGATTTATATTCAGTTCAGTTTTTAAGCGCTTATAAAGTCTTTGAGAATCCCTCCGGTGCTGAGCTGCCGGAGCTTCTTGAGCGCGCGCCTCTCTATCTGCCTTATGCGCTCGCGGGTGAGGCTGTACCTGTTCCCTATCTCGTCGAGCGTGTACGACTCGTCGTACCCGATCCCGAACCTCATCCTCAATATATCCTCCTCCCTGTCGGTCAGGTTCTTGAGCGCTTCCTCTATCTTCTCGGACATCGAAACGGTCGCGAGGAGCGTGTCGGTCGCGGGCCTCGTGTCGGGTATGAAGTCGATGAAGCTGTTCTTCCCGTCTCCTGATGCCGTGTTCACGGCGTCGAGATAAACGACGTTCGTAGAGGTTGCCTTAATGACCTTCGATACTTTCTTCACGCTGAGCCCGGTTTCCTCGGCGACATCTTCTATGGCCGGGGCCTCACCGTTCTCGTTCCTCAGCATGTTGGCCGTCCTCGTGATCTTGTTGGCCTGCTCCAGCACCCTTACCGGGATCCTGATTACCCTCGTCTGGTCGAAGAGCGACCTCGTTATGCTCTGTATGATCCACCACGAGGCGTAGGTCGAGAATCTGTATCCTTTCGACGGGTCGAACTTCTCGACCGCTTTAATAAGACCTATATTTCCTTCCTGTATTATGTCGGCCAGTGGAAGCCCTCTCCCCATGTAGTTCTTCGCGATGCTTATCACGAGCCTGAGGTTCGATTTTATGAATTTGTCCTTGTTCTCTATTTCCTTGTTTCTGTACGCCCTGTAAAGAGCGGACATCCTGTTCAGCTTTACATCGAGCGGCATATACACGCCCGCGGCCTTGGCTTTCCTCTCTTCAAGGCTGCATCTGCAAACGCCCGAATTCTCCTTCTTCAAAATCTCTTCGGTGAGGGCGCTCACATCTTCGGCGAGCTTGTCTGCCTTGGCGTTATATTTCTTTATTTTGGTGGCTATGCGAACCTCTTGCGAGGCGGTCAGGAGCGACTCGGTGCCGACTTCCTTGAAGTAGGACTGTAAGAGCTGATAATCCTCGTCCGGAATTACCCTGTTCTTTCCGTTCATCTTGCCGCCCGACGCCCCGTTCATCAGGCCCTGATCGTACGACATCTCGTTGGCGTGCGTACTTTGTTTCTCAAAGTCCTTCCCCGAGATGCTTCCAGCTACCGAACTATCAAAAGATTCTTTCAAGTCCTGTCGACCCATGGTAGTACCCTCCAGTTTAGTCCTCCGATATTTTTGACCCGTAAACCCCATGAAACTCGCATGATATAAGCGATGCAATGTTTATGCCACCAGCTATGTATTCGCCCTAATATGCTGTATTTATTCATTTAAATCGTTATTTGATACCTGAAGTGTTTCTTAAATTGATATGACTTTCGTGACAAAAAATGTCATTCCAGTGGGGGTATGCCGGAAATTGAAAGCGTAAAATGTCCCGCGCGGGAACAAAAAATCACTCCCCGTTTCGGTAAACGACTATAACCTTAACGATTCCCGGCCCGCGTTTTTGTACTCGCGCCGACTCTCGTCAGGCGTGTGCAAGAAAATTCCGAGGACCTTTACCGCCCCCAAATTGAGGTTGACAACCCCGAATATTGAGGGGAATATTAGCAATACCGATAAGACATGAATTCAGTTCTTTTATATCTGATTACAATCCGGCTAAAGGACATCAACTAATGAAAATACTGGTTACAGGCGGAGCCGGCTTTATAGGCTCATGGGTCGCTGACTCCTACATCGGCGGCGGACACGAAGTCTTGATATTCGACGACCTCTCTTCGGGGAGGCTCGAGAACGTAAACCCCAAAGCGGAGTTCGTAAAAGGGGACGTGAGGGACCGGGGTTTAATCGACGGCGTCATGGACGGCTTTAGGCCCGACGTCGTGAACCACCACGCAGCGCAGATAGACGTAAGAAAGTCCGTCGAGGATCCGGCGTTCGACGCCGAGGTGAACATAATCGGCTCTATCAACCTCCTCGAATCGTCCGTAAAGCACGGGGTGAAAAAGTTCATATTCGCCTCCACTGGCGGGGCCATATACGGCGAGCCCGAGGACATCCCCGCCGACGAGAGCACGCCGCCGATGCCGATATCGGCGTACGGCACGTCGAAATACGCCGTCGAGAAATACATCGAATACTACAGCCACATCTACTCGCTCGACTACGTCGCACTAAGGTACGCGAACGTCTACGGCCCCAGGCAAAACCCCCACGGCGAGGCCGGAGTGGTCGCCATATTCTGCAGCCGCATACTCTCCGGCAAAACGTGTACGGTATACGGCGACGGCGGCCAGACCAGGGACTACGTCTACGTGGGCGACGTCGCCCGGGCGAACGTCCTAGCGCTCGATTCGAAATCCGGCAGCTACAACATCGGCACAGGGGTCGAAACGTCCGTGAACGATCTCGTTAGCGAGCTCGGCGTCGCCTCCGGCCAGGTGTTCAGCACGGAGCACGCCGACGCCCGCGCCGGAGAGGTACAGAGGATAAGCCTCGAGGCCGGGCTCGCCGAAGAGGTCCTCGGCTGGGAGCCGCGCGTTTTCCTCGACGAGGGGATAAGAAACACGTGGGAGTGGTTCAGGGCTTCCAATAACGGGTAACGGGCGCCGCCGTAACCACCGATTGCGTAACCCGGTTCATAGTGTATCCTTAATCCTCTCGGAGGTCCCGGACTTATGAAAAACAAGGAAGATTTTCTTTACGACGTACGAATAATCAACAGGAACATCAGGGACGGAGTCGTGTCCAAAAAGGACTACGACAAGTACCTCGACAACCTCCCCGACGTCGAAGCCAATAGCGAGCCGCTCATTATCGAAGACGAAACCGAAACGCTGAGCACCGTGCCCGACGCCGCCGACACCGAAGAAGCGGCCGGCGAAGCCGAAGAGGAAGAAGACTGATGAAGTGGGATTACAAAGTCGTCACGATTGACCAGCTTTTTCACGGAAGCGAGGATCACGACATAGCGATATCCAAGGAAGCTGCGGCGGCCAGGAGGAACAAGCTCGGGCAGGGCGTCGAGAGCACCCTCAACCAGATGGGCGGGGAATTCTGGGAGCTCGTCACGATAGCCGGCGATTTCGCGATATTCAAAAGGCCCAAAGAAAAAGCCTGATCCTCCGGACCCTCACTCCCATTCTATAGTGCTGGGCGGCTTGGTGGATATGTCGTATACCACCCTGTTGACGCCCCTCACCTCGTTAATTATCCTGACGGAAATCTTTTCGAGAATGTCATACGGTATGCGCGCCCAGCTCGCGGTCATGCCGTCGAGGCTGGTGACCGCCCGTAGGGCGACGACGCTTTCGTAGGTCCTCTCGTCCCCCATGACGCCGACCGTCTTTACGGGGACGAACACGGTGAACGCCTGCCATATGTCGTCGTATATGCCGCTGCTCCTGAGCTCCGCGATGAATATCCTGTCCGCGTGGCGGAGTATCCTGAGCCTCTCATCCGTTATCTCGCCCATTATCCTTATGGCGAGCCCCGGCCCGGGGAAGGGATGCCTGCCGAGTATCTCCGGCGGCACGCCGAGCTCGGCCCCCACGGCCCTCACTTCGTCCTTGAAAAGCTCTCTTAAAGGTTCTACGAGCTTAAGGTTCATTTTTTCAGGAAGCCCGCCGACGTTGTGGTGCGACTTTATCGTGGCCGACGGCCCCTTTACGCTTACGCTCTCTATAACGTCCGGGTATAGCGTCCCTTGCGCGAGGAACTCGGCGCCCTCTATACGGGACGCCTCTTCCTCGAAGACGTTCACGAACTCCTCTCCGATTATTTTCCGCTTCCGCTCGGGGTCCGTCACACCTTCGAGCCTCTTTAAGAACCTCTCCCCGGCGTCCACGTGAATGAGGTTGAGTCCCATGTCCCTGAAGGACGCTACCACCTCTTCGGCTTCTTTGTCCCTGAGGAGCCCGGTATCGACGAAGATGCAGTAGAGCTGGTCCGGTATGGCGTGCTGTATTATCACGGCGGCTACCGCAGAATCGACGCCCCCCGAAAGCCCGCAGACGACCTTCGAGCCGCCGGCCTTCTCCCGTATGTCGGCTATGGCCGTCTCGACGAACGACCTCGGCGTCCATGAGCCGTCGCACCCGGCGATGCCGATTACGAAGTTCGACAATATCTCTTTACCGTATTTCGTGTGCACGACCTCGGGGTGAAACTGCGTCCCCCAGATCCTTCTCCCTGCGTCCTTCATCGCGGCCGCCGGGCAGTTCCCGCTGAGCGCGATGGACTTAAACCCTGGGGGCAATTCCAGCACGCGGTCCCCGTGCGACATCCAGACGCTGCTCTCCTCCGGCACATTATAAAAGAGGTCGTCCCCGTCCGTCACTTCCAGCGTCGCCGGGCCGTATTCCCTTTCCTCCGAGCGCTCCACCTTCCCGCCGAGGAGCTTCGCCGTAAGCTGCATGCCGTAACATATCCCGAGGACGGGGATACCGAGGTCGAATATCCCGGGGTCTACTGTGGGCGAGTCCTCGTCCCAGACGCTCGACGGCCCGCCCGAAAGTACGAGCGCCTTCGGGGCGATCTGCCTTATTTCTTCGAGCGGTGTTGTAAACGGTTTTATTTCTGAGTAAACCCCGAGCTCCCTCACGCGCCTCGCTATAAGCTGCGTGTATTGAGAGCCGAAGTCGAGTACCAGTATAGTCTCACGCATTTTAGTGTCTGATATTTCAAGAAGTCCGGTAGGGTAGTGGATTTTTAAAGAAGGTGAAACGCGCGCCGTGGGCCTCACTCCAGCCTGTAGTTGGGCGATTCCTTCGTAATTATGACGTCGTGTACGTGCCCTTCCCTGAGCCCGGCGTTCGTGACCTTTATAAACTTGCCGTTACTCCTGAGCTCGCCTATGGTCTTGCATCCCGTGTAGCCCATTCCGGCCCTGAGTCCACCGATGAGCTGATAGATCGTGCCGCCTATAGGGCCCCTGTAGGGTATCCTGCCCTCTATCCCCTCCGGTACGAGCTTCGAGTCAATCATCTCGTCGCCCTGGTTCTGGGCGTACCTGTCCCTGCTGGTGCCCTTCTTCATGGCCTCGATGGAGCCCATCCCCCTGTACACCTTGTACGTCCTTCCCTGAAAGAGAATGACCTCTCCCGGGGCCTCGTCCGTACCGGCGAAAAGGTTCCCTATCATGACCGAATGAGCGCCCGCGGCGATTGCCTTGACTATGTCGCCCGAAAACTTGATCCCCCCGTCCGCAATCGCCGGAATCCCGTGAAGGTCCGATATCCTCGTTACGTCCTGTATCGCCGAAACCTGCGGCACCCCTATGCCCGCTATTATTCTCGTCGTGCATATGGATCCCGGCCCGACGCCTATCTTCACCCCGTCGACGCCGGCCTTGATTACGGCCTCCGCGCCTTCGCCCGTGCCGATGTTCCCGGCTATGAGCTCTATCCCGGGGAAGTTCGCCTTGGTCGATTTTATCGCGTCGAGCACTTTCTTCGAGTGACCGTGCGCCGTGTCGATGACTATCACGTCGCACCCGACGTCCACCAGCGCCTGTATCCTCGCTTCCCTGTCGGGCCCGACGCCTACCGCGGCGCCGCATCTCAGCCTGCCCATGCCGTCCTTGCATGCGGTGGGATATTTTTCTATCTTCTCTATGTCCTTCATCGTGATGAGCCCGCGGAGCTTGAACTCCGAGTTCACCACGGGGAGCTTTTCTATCTTGTACTTATGAAGGAGCTCCTTCGCCTCTTCGAGCGTCGTGCCCTCCCCGACCGTTACAAGCTTCTTCTTCGGGGTCATTATCTGGTCGACCCTGAATTCGAGATTCTTCTCGAACCGGAGGTCCCTGAAGGTGATTATGCCGAGAAGGGAATCGTCCTCCCTCGTCACGGGAAGCCCCGTGATATTGTGCTTGAGCATTATGTCGAGGGCTTCCCGCACTTTATGGTCGGGCCTTACGGTAAGCGGGTTGACTATCATCCCGCTCTCGTATTTCTTGACCCTCATCACCTCGGCCGCCTGCTCGTGTATGTCGAGGTTCCTGTGAATAATGCCGATGCCGCCTTCCTGCGCCATGGATATGGCGGTGATCGATTCGGTGACGGTGTCCATGGCGGCGCTGACGAGCGGGATGTTGAGCTTTATGTTTCGTGAGAGCATCGTCGAAACTTCGACGTCGTTCGGGAGGGTGTCTGAATAGGCTGGTACCAGAAGAACGTCGTCGAACGTGAGACATTCCTCTATTTTTTCGATGTTCATGGCGCTACCTTTTATTTTTTGGCGGTCGTTTTCCTGGCGGCCGGTTTCGCCGCCGTGGTTTTCTTCTTCCTGGCCGTCGTGGATGCGGAAGCGGCCGGTTTCTTCTCTTCTTTCTTGTCTTCGGCGACTGAAATCAGCCTGGCCGGGGTCTTTACGATCTCGATTATCTTCTTTCTCATCTCGGGGAGCGTAACCCCGAGCTCTATTTCTATCTCCTGGTCCTTTTCGCCGAGGTTTATAAATACGGGAAGGACCCCTACGTACGTCTTGGAATCCACCCTTTCGAAGCCGAGGGCCTTCAGCAGCTTTTTAGGTAAAGTCGGAAATTCCAGGGTTGCAATCTCCGCTGTCTCCTGCGGCAAAAGGCCGTCCTGGCTTACGCTGATTTTAAGACGGGTGGATTTCATATAGTCCCTCACCTTGCCTTTGATATAATACGACTGTTATATTTTGAATATAGGATATTTGTTTAGTCCCTAAATACCGCAATCCTGTTCCAGAAAAACGTGATCGAGTGGTAAAGCTTAATAGCCCTATTAACTAGATTATTTTACTCGAAGGCAGGGCATTTATCAAGGAATTATTGGACTTGGCGGCGCTTTTCCGGCGGCTTTTAAGGCAGGGTTCAGTCTGAAAGAGAAGTCTCGTAATCGACCACTCTAAGGTTGTATTTAAGCCCCAGCACCTTTCCCGAAGGCGGGAATACCGCGTAAAAGGGTACGGACTCCCCGGGCTTTATGTCGAAATTAAGCCCCCCCAGCTTCTCCGTATTATAAAAGTCTATATTCCCCGTTTTCTTCTTCAGCTTAAAGAGTATGTCCTGAAGCGGAAGGCCCCTCAGCTCTCCCTCCGTAAAGGTATTACCCGCGTAAACGGTATCGTTGTAAAGCACCTGCCCCGCTGATATGAACTCGCTCTCTATCCTGACGTAGCTGACGGCGCTGTCAGACCGGTTCGTGACCCTGCCGGATATAACGTAAAGCGGCCCGTTCCTCGTGTTGAGCCACCTTCCCTGGTGCTCCGTGATGACGACGTCGTTCTTCGCGGGCTCGGCCAGCATGCCCGGGACGAGCGACTTCACCGTCCCTTCCACCCGGGCCGCCATTTCGGGGGGCACGTATCCCGTGTTGAGGAGTATCACGTAAGACGCCCCGAGTATGACCGCGAGAATTATCAGCGACAAAAGGGCGTAGGCGAATGTCGTCCAGAAGCCGCCCCTTTTCCCGGGTTTCGGCCTGTATACCCTTCCAATGTCCTGCCGGGGCCGCGCCGCTTCGGGGGGAGGGACGGTGCTCCGGTATTCGTTGTGCCTGAGAGCGTCCATATTAAGGAAGAGAGCGTCCCCCCTGATATCGCGCGACTTCTCTTCCGCCGTCTCCGCCTCTCCGCCGCGATCGACGGGTTCGGGCCTCCTTCCGAGCGGAATCTCCTCGGCCTCCTCAGGCTCCTCGTCCTCGAAGAGCCTCGGCTCCCGGGCCGGGGGCTCCGGCCCTTCCTTGTCTATCTTCAGGTTCTCCCAGTTAAATTCCGAGTCCCTCTTCTTAAAGGCGTCCTCGATGCTTACCTTAAAGTCCTCGGCCACGGTCCCGGTCTTGCTGATATTTACGAACTCCTCCCAGTTCCCGCCGTCTCCGGCGACGCCTGGCCCCGCCCCCGGTGTCTTTCCTCCCCCCGGTTTGAGCTCGATACCGTCGGGGTCTATCTCCCCCATCACCTCGGACCGTATCTCGTCGAAGAGCGTTCGCCCTCCGGCTCCGTCCGCGGCGGCGCTCCCGCACTCGGGGCAAAGGGCCTCCCCGCCGGTCCCGTCGGCTTCGAACTTCGCCTTGCATTTCTCACATTCTATAATCATCCGGTCCCGCTCTCCCCCGGCTTTCGGAAGGCTTTAAACAATTATTAGTGCTGTCTTCGCGTCCAGTCAATAACCGCCCGCCCCTTCGAACCCTGCCGCCCCGGGGCGGCCCCCCGGTCTACGCTCCCTATCCCGTTAATACGTCCGAAGCGCGTTCTTCCGCTTTTTGGTATTATATACGACCGGGCGACGAAGTAATCTTCTCCTTATATAATTCGCGGTCCCGGCCCCGCGGGTTTCTTGTGGAGCAGCCTGAACGAGCGCTTCATGGCCTTCGGCGACGGCGGGATTCTCTGCAGCGATGTCTTTACGCGTATAGTCGAAGACCCGAAGCTCCCCGGCGCTTCAGGCTCGCTCAAGCCTAAGCCGCTTTCATTAATTGATTTTCGGGAATTCCGGTCCTTACTTTCCCGAGATGGGGCTCAAGGCCCCTCATTTGACAAACCCCGGGGGTACCTTATATTGTAAATCTGTTACACTATACTATAATCAAACTTTTCAATCCGTACCCAAGGAAAAAGACAATATGCCGATCAGTTCTATAGAAGATGCGATCTCGGATATCCGGGACGGGAAGATGGTTATTCTCGTCGACGACAAGGACAGGGAAAACGAAGGGGACCTCGTCGTCGCGGCCGAGTACGCAACTGCGGAAACAATCAACTTCATGGCGAAGCACGGAAGGGGGCTCGTCTGCCTCGCGCTTACGAAAGAAAACGCCGACCGCATAGGGCTCCAGCCCATAAAGCCAGAATACAACCCCGTTCCCCAGTATACGGCATTCACGATATCCATCGACGCGTGTAACGGCATCACGACGGGCATCTCCGCGTTCGACAGGGCCTCCACCATAAAACAGGCCATATCCGAAGAATCCAGGCCCGACGATTTCATCCGCCCGGGGCACGTGTTCCCGCTCATAAGCAGGGAAGGCGGGGTTCTCGTAAGGGCCGGTCATACGGAAGGCTCGGCCGACCTGGCGAGGCTCGCGGGTTTAAAGCCGGCTGCCGTTATATGCGAGATAATGAACGACGACGGCGACATGGCCAGGCTCCCCGATCTCGAAAAATTCGCCGAGACGCACAACATCAAGATAGCCTCGATTGCAGACCTCATCAGCTACCGCCTCCGCGCCGAAAGCCTCGTAAGGAGGGCGGCCTCGGCGGTGATACCGACCGAGTTCGGCGAATTCAAGATAATAGTCTACGAAAGCGAGATAGACCCCCAGCACCACGTGGCCTTCGTAAAGGGCGACATCACCCCCGACAAGGACGTCCTCGTCAGGGTTCATTCCGAGTGCCTCACGAGCGACGTGTTCGGCTCTCTCCGCTGTGACTGCGGGCCCCAGATACGCCAGGCGATGAATATAATCAACAAGGAAGGAATGGGCGTTATACTTTACATGCGGCAGGAGGGCAGGGGGATCGGCCTCATCAACAAAATAAAGGCCTACGCCCTTCAGGACGACGGCTACGATACCGTCGAGGCCAACGAAGTGCTCGGGTTCAAACCCGATCTCAGGGATTATGGCATAGGGGCGCAGATTCTCCTCGACCTCGGCGTCAGGAACATGCGTCTCCTCACGAATAACCCCAAGAAGATAAAGGGCCTCGAAGGGTTCGGGCTCAAAATAGTCGAGCGCGTCCCGATAGAAATTCCGCCCAACGGCAGGAATTCCAGCTACCTCAAGGTAAAGAAGGACAAGCTGGGACACCTGCTCTCGATGGTGGACTGAGGAGAAAGAGATGCCAAAGGTACACGAGGGCGGCCTCGACGCCAGGGGATTCAAGTTCGCGGTGGTCGTAAGCAGGTTCAACGATTTCATAACCGAGCGGCTCATGCACGGCGCCGTGGATACGCTCGTCAGGCACGGGGCCTCCGACGGCGACATCGAGATCATAAGGGTCCCGGGTGCGTACGAGCTCCTCTACGCGGTGAAGAAGGCCGCCGAAAAGAACAAATACAACGCGATAATAGCGGTCGGGGCGATAATAAAGGGCCAGACGCCCCATTTCGACTACCTCTCCTCGACGGTGACGAGCCACATAGCTTCCATAAGCCTCGAAAAGGACGTGCCCGTAGCCTCGGGGATAATAACGACGGAAACCCTCGAGCAGGCCATAGAACGGGCGGGCTCCAAGGCCGGGAACCGCGGCGCCGACGCGGCCATTTCGGCGATAGAAATGGCGAACCTCACCAAGGCTTTATCCCGCAAAGGGCAGTAGCTTTATTTATGGGTACAAGGAGACGCTCAAGGGAGCTCGCGCTCCAGTTCCTCTATCAGTTCGACACCCTCTCGGAAGCCTCGGACGGCGCGCCCGGCGTCTCGGGCAAAGGGGCCTCGCTCGACGAAGAGCTCGCGCTTTTCTGGGAAGGGCACGGCGACCGCATTCACGGCGACATGAAGGATTTCGCCGGGACGCTCATCCGCGGGACATGCGGCAACCTCTCCCATATAGACGGCATAATCTCGCGCTATTCCGAGAACTGGCGCCTCTCGCGCATGTCGAAGATAGACAGGAACATACTGCGCGTCGCCCTTTACGAGCTCGTTTACTTGAGCGGCATTCCCCCCGCGGTTACTATTAACGAGGCCGTCGAGCTCGGCAAGAGGTTCGGCACGGGAGAATCCGGCTCTTTTATAAACGGCATACTGGATAAAATCAGACTGGCGAAGGAAAACGGTGAGCTCATCAAATGATTAGGGAAGCCATAGCCAAGCTCGTCGAGCGTATAGACCTCGAAGAAGACGAAATGTCCGAAGTCATAGAGACCATGATGGAGGGCGAGGCGACGCCCAGCCAGATATCGGCATTCCTCGCGGCCCTCAGGATGAAGGGCGAATCCGTCCCCGAGATCACGGGGGCGGCGAAGGTGCTCCTCGACAAGGCCACCCGCATATCTTCGGGGCACGACGTCGTGGTCGACCTCTGCGGCACGGGCGGAGACAGCCAGGGGACGTTCAACGTCTCCACGGTCGCCGCGCTCGTAGTCGCCGGCGCGGGGGTCCCCGTGGCGAAGCACGGGAACCGCTCCGTTTCGAGCTACGTCGGAAGCGCCGACGTCCTCGAAGCGCTGGGCGTCGATATAACCCCCTCCCCCGAAATCGCCGAGAGATGCCTCCGCGACGTCGGCATCGTATTCCTCTTCGCGCCCCTTTATCACCCGGCCATGAAGAACGTGTCCGTTCCCCGGAAAGAGATCGGCATCAGGACCATATTCAACATCATCGGCCCCATCGTAAACCCGGCGGGCGTAAAGCACCAGGTGATCGGCGTATATTCCGAGGTCCTCCTCGACCCGATGATAAAGGTCCTCCGCAACCTCGGCCACAAGGGCGCTATGATAGTCCACGGCTCGGATTCGATGGACGAAATCACGGTCACGGGCAAGACGGTCATCGCCGAGCTCAAGGACGGCATGGTAAAGAAATTCCAGTTCGATCCTACGGAGATAGGAATTAAAAAGAGGAACATCGCCGAGCTCAAGGGCGGAAAGACGGCCGAGGAAAACGCGACCCTCCTCGTTTCTATTCTCAAGGGCGAGGAGAGGGAAGCCAAGAGAGACATAGTTCTCCTGAACGCGGCAGCCGCGATTTACGTCTCCGGCACGAGCCCCGACTTCGAAGATGCGCTCGGCCGTGCGGCCGAATCCATAGACTCGGGTAAGGCCTACGCCAGGCTCGAAGGGCTCATAAAGGCTACGCATAATTGAATCATCGACAGTGAGCTTGAATAAAATGGCCACAGGAACGATCCTCGACACCATAATCGAAAACACTCGCATCGAAGTCGCAGAGGCCGGAAAGTCCCTTCCCCTCGAAAGCCTCTCCCGTCTTGCGCAGTCTTCCCCGGCGCCGCGCGATTTCGCCTCGGCCATAAGCCCGTCCCGCGGGCTCAGGATTATCGCCGAGATAAAGCACGCCTCGCCCTCCAAGGGCATATTCAGGGAGGATTTCGACCCTGTCGCGATAGGAAAGGGGTACGAAGCAGGCGGCGCTTCCGCGCTTTCCGTGCTCACCGACAGGAAATTCTTCAGGGGCAGTCTCGACTATCTCGAAGCCGTCAAAAAAGAAGTCTCGATACCTCTACTCAGGAAGGATTTCATTATCGATCCTTACCAGGTCTATGAGGCCAGGGTGCGCGGTGCGGACGCGATTCTCCTCATAGTCGCGGCGCTGGAGCAGAGCCTCCTCGTCGAGCTCCAGACGCTCGCACGCGCGCTCGACCTCGGCGTTATGGTCGAGGTGCACGACGAAGCCGAGCTCGAAAGGGCCCTTTCGGCCGGGAGCGACATCGTCGGCATAAACAACCGCGACCTCCGGACGTTCGAGGTCGACCTCGGCGTTTCCGAAAGGCTGTCGCGGATGATACCCGGCGGTGTAACCATAGTGGCCGAAAGCGGCATATCTTCCGGAAACGACATCAAGCGGCTCCGGGACGAAGGCGTCCACGTCTTTCTCATAGGCGAGACGTTCATGAAAGCGCCCGTCCCCGGCGAAGAGCTCGGGAAGCTCATTCGGGAATCCTTATAATTTCAGTCCGCGTACGATGCCGCCTCGCGGCCGCATCCTGCCTTTTCCCTCTTTCCGATACTCCCGGCTGCCGCCGTTTTGTATAACTCAAAATCCGTATATATTATTGCTTCATGACAGACGAAGCGCCCGTAAAGAAAAAAAGTCCCTTGATCGCCCTGGTGCTCTCGGGGTTCGTCCCGGGGTTCGGCCAGTTATACACCCGCCAGCCGCTGAAGGGCATAATTCTCCTGGTTCTCTACATAGCCATTACCGTCCTCGGCTTCGAGCCGTTCCAGACGGTTTTTCAGGCGGTTACGGCCCCCGAAACGGCGGTTCAGGACAAGAAAGCCTTCATTCTTTTTTTCATCTACACCATGGCGACCCTGGTCCTTCTTCTCTACGCAATGTTCGACGCGTTTTCGAGGGCGAACAAGATCAACTCCGGCGCGGGGTAAAAAGATTCTCTTTTACGTCCCCGGCATCTTGACAATCGTCCGCTGTAGACATTATTATTTCGTATATTTTTCGGGCTGTTTCCTATAAAGGATCAGGAGGAGGATCTCCTGTAATTCCCATCCATTTAGAGTTCGCTGGAGACCTAATTGGCCTGTTTTAAACATGTGTATTTTTGTATAGCCCTCGCAGCGATTGTACATCTCGCTTCGTGCGCGGGCGGAGTTCCCGAATTCGACCCATACAAGGAAGCCTCCCGGGCGCCCGGCGAGGCATGGGTTCCGTCCGAAGAAGAACGCACCAAATCCTTCGAGCTCGAAGAGCTGCCTGTCATGCCCGAGGAGCTCAAGCCGGACGAGGAAAAGCTGACGCTCTCACAGCTCGTCGATTTTGCCCTCGTAAACAACCCGACGACGCAGGTCGCCTGGCAGGACGCAAGGGCCGCGGCGGCGGTGTGGGCTCAGGCTCGCGGGCTCTACTATCCCCAGATAGGGGGCACGGCGAATTACGCATACGCACGGGGCGGCGGCTCGTCCACCGGCTCCGACCCCTACCGCGAGCAGTACGGCAATGTCGGCCTCACCCTCAGCTACCTCCTGTTCGACTTCGGGGGGCGCGAAGCCCAGATAGACGCGGCGCGGCTCGCCCTTATAAATGCGAACTGGAATCAGAACGACGCCATACAGAACGTCCTCAACACCGTTGCCGTCTCCTACTATAACTACATCGGTTCAAAGGCCCTGGTCACCGCATTCGAAACCAACCTCGAAGAGGCGAAGACAAGCCTCGAAGCGGCCGAGCTAAGGCTGGAAGCGGGCGTCGGCACGCTCCCGGACGTCCTACAGGCAAAGGCCCAGCTCTCGCAGGTCGAGCTCGACCTCGTGGATGCCGAGGGCAACGTCGAAATATTCCGCGGCCGGCTGGCGACGGCGGTCGGGTGGCCGGCCAACATCTCGTACAACGTCTCCGACGAAGCGAACGAGCCGCCGGTGGCGGCGCTGAGCGACAACGTGAACGACCTTATCGACATCGGCATGAAGAACCGCCCCGACCTCGCCGCCGTCCAGGCGACCGTCAGGGAGCAGGAGGCGGTCCTGCGCGAGGCCAAGTCGCGGTTCTTCCCGACCATATCGGCAGGGGCGCAGGTCCTCGAATGGTGGGTCAAGCCCGAGGGCAGCACAAGGGATTATTTCACGAATTACCTCGTCGGGGTCCAGCTCCAGGTCCCGATATTCCAGGGGTTCACGATCATAAACTCGGTGCGCGAGGCCAGGGCCGAGCTCGAATCCGCGAAAGCCGCGCTAAAGCTCCAGGAGCAGATAGTAATTAACGACGTATGGAACGCCTATTTCAACTTTAAAACCTCGGTCCAGTCCTTAAACGCCGCCGGGAACCTTCTCGAAAGCGCGGCCGAATCCTACGATGCCTCGCTCGCCAGGTACCGGGCGGGAGTGGGCGACATAATCGAGCTCTTAAACGCGCAGACGACCCTCGCCCAGGCGCGCGCCGAGTACGTTCAGTCAAAGACGGACATCTTCACTACCTATGCCGACCTCGTAAACGCCATAGGGACGGAGCTTCCGTCCCCGGGCGCCCCGGAAGGCGGGATACCGGCCCTCGAAGGAGGAACCACAACGCAATGATTAAACGAAAGAAACTGTTTTCCGATCCTTTAAGGGCCGTACTGATCTACTCGTTTTCCCTCGCCCTCTTCGTTACGGCCGGGGGGTGCGGTAAGGAGGAAAAGAAATCCCCTCCGCCCATGCCCGTAACCGTGGCCCCGGTCGAATCGGAGACGGTCCCGATATACCTCGACTACGTCGGCACGACCGACTCGATTCAAACGGTCGATATAAATGCGAGGGTGGAGGGCTTTCTCATAAAAAGGGCGTTCGAGGACGGCGCCGACGTCAGGGAAGGGCAGCTCCTCTTCGTAATAGACCCGAGGCCCTTCGAGGCCGACCTCGCCTCCGCGCAGGCGGAGCTCGCCGAGAGCAGGGCGTCCCTCTCCTATGCTCTGGAGCAGGTAAGGCGCTACGAGCCCCTCGTCGGGAAGCAGTACATAACCCAGGACACGTACGACGGCTACGTAACCCGGGCCAGGGAGAACCGCGCGGCGGTCGAGGCCGCCGAGGCCAGCGTGACGCAGGCCAGGCTCAACCTCGGCTACTGCACGATGTACGCGCCGTTCGACGGCCGCATCGGGAGGCGCTACGTCGACGTCGGTAACCTCGTCGGCACGCCGGGCCAGCCGACAAAGCTCGCGACCATAGTGCAGCTCGACCCGCTCTACGTCTATTTCAGCGTGGCCGAGCGCGACGTGCCCAGGGTTATCAGCGCGCAGGAAGAAAAACCGCTCACAGTAAGCGTTCTCCTCCCCGACGAAACCAAAACCCCCGAGAGCGGCACTGTGGACTTCATAAACAACCAGGTCGACGTCAACACCGGCACAATAGAGCTAAGGGCCGTTGTTACGAACACGAGCGAAAGCATCCTTCCCGGTCAGTACGTAAAGGTCAGGCTCCTCCTCGGGGAGCAGCCCGATACGACCATAGTCCCCCAGCAGGCCATCGGCGAGCAGCAGGGGCAGAAATACGTCTACGTCGTCGGCGATAAAAACCAGGTCGAATTCAGGAACGTGACGGTCGGTCAGGACTACGGCAGCAAGTACACGGTAATAACCGAGGGCGTAAAAGCCGGAGAGAAGGTCATAATCCAGGGGCTCCAGAAGGTCCGCCCCGGAATGACAGTCTCCCCTAAGGCCGCTCCCAATCCGGCGCCGGGCCCGACACCCGGTCCCCGGTCCCCGGAGAAGGGGGGCGAATAGCCGGTTGCCTTCGATAGCGTACGAGGAGATTCCTATTGGTTGATTTTTTCATTCAGCGTCCGGTTCTCGCAACGGTCCTCGCGATCCTCATAACGCTCATAGGCGGCATCTCCATTCCGATACTGCCCATAGCCCAGTTCCCTGAGATCACGCCCCCGACTATCAACGTATCCGCCACGTACACGGGCGCCAGCGCCGAAGTCGTCGAGGAATCCGTAACCGACCCTATCGAAGAGCAGATAAACGGCGTCGAGGGCATGACCTACATGCAGTCCTTCAGCTCGAACGACGGCACCATGAACCTGAACGTCACATTCGACGTCGGGTACGACCTCGACATAGCCAACGTAGACGTCACGAACCAGGTACAGCTCGCGACGCCCCTCGTCCCCGAAGAAGTCAGCAAATACGGCATCTCGGTGCAGAAGCAGTCGCCGAGCCTAATACTCGTCGTTCAGCTCATATCCCCCGACGGGAGCCGCGACGACATATTCCTCAGCAACTACGCCGGCATACAGATAACCCAGACGCTCCAGAGGGTGCCCGGTGTCGGCAACATCACCGTCTTCGGCCAGCGTGAATATTCCATGCGTATATGGATGGACCCCGACAAGCTCGCCAGCCTCGGCCTCACGACGTCCGACGTGTCCGACGCCATATCCGAGCAGAACCTCCAGGTAGCGGCTGGAGCCATAGGGCAGCCGCCCGTTCCCGAGGGCCAGCAGTTCCAGTACACGATAACGACTCTCGGCAGGCTCGAAACAGCCGAGCAGTTCGGCGACATAATCCTCCGCGCCAATCCGGACGGAACGGTCGTCCGCATAAGGGACGTCGCCAGGGTAGAGCTCGGCGCCGTCACCTACAGCCAGGACAGCAAGCTCGACAACCGGACGGCCATCGGCATAGGTATCTACCAGCTCCCCGGCGCGAACGCCCTCGACATCGACAAACAGATACGCGCGACGATGGAGCAGCTCAAGGAGAATTTCCCTTCGGGCGTCGATTACAGCATAGTCTACGACACGACGGCTTTCGTCAAAGCCTCCATAGAAGAGGTCCTCATGACACTCTTCGAAGCCTTCGTCCTGGTCTTTATAGTCGTATTCATATTCCTCCAGAATTTCAGGGCGACGCTCATTCCCGCCATAACGATCCCGGTCTCCCTGATAGGCACGTTCGCTCTCATAAACGCATTCGGATTCTCCATCAACACGCTCACACTTTTCGGCCTCGTGCTGGCGATAGGCCTCGTCGTAGACGACGCGATCGTCGTCGTCGAAAACGTCTCGCGCCTTCTCGAGGAAAAGGACATATCCCCGAAAGATGCCACGAGCCTCGCCATGAAAGAGGTCACCGGTCCGATCGTGGCGACTTCCCTCGTCCTCATGGCCGTGTTCGTCCCGGTCTCCTTCATGCCGGGGATCTCCGGCCAGATGTACAGGCAGTTCGCACTGACTATTGCATTCTCAGTCGGCATATCCGCCATAAACGCGCTCACGCTGAGCCCCGCGCTCTGCGCCATGCTGCTCAGGAAGGAACCGAGCAAGCAGAAATGGTGGTTCTTCAGAAAGTTCGACGAGGGCTTCGACAAGATGAGAGCCCACTACCAGTCATTCGTAAAAACGATAAGCCTCAAGTGGAAAGTGGTGGTTCTCGTTTTCGTGGTCCTCATAGGGGTCACGGCATACCTCTTTAAAATAGTCCCGACCGGGTTCGTCCCCGAGGAGGATCAGGGGTACTTCATCGTAAACATACAGGGCCCCGAGGGCTCCTCGCTCCAGCGCACCAACCAGACAGTGGACGAAGTCTACGAAATCCTCAGGGACATACCGGGCGTAGAGCACGTGATATCGATATCGGGCCTTAACTTCCTCACGTCCACCTCCGACTCCAACGCCGCTGCCGTTTTCGCGGTCCTGAAGCCCTGGGACGAACGAAAATCGAAAGAGCTCAACGTGGACTACATACTGAACGAGGCGAGGCAGAAATTCATGGGCATAACGAGCGCCATAGTCGTCGCTTTCAACGCCCCCGCAATCCAGGGCCTGAGCTCCACCGGCGGCTTTCAGTTCGAGCTCCAGGACAGGACCGACCTGGGCATAGAGGTCCTCGCCGAAACCCTGATGAAGATGATAGAAGAGGGTGAAAAGAGGCCCGAGCTCGTCGGCCTGTTCAGCACCTTCTCGGCCAACACCCCGGGTCTCTACATCGAGCTCGACAGGACGAAGGCCAAGACGCAGGGGGTCCCGATCTCCGAGATCTTCAGCACGCTTCAAGGGTATCTGGGCTCGCTCTACGTAAACGATTTCAACCTCTTCGGGCAGGTGTACAAGGTCTTCATACAGGCCGAGGCCAAATACAGGGCATCCGTCAACGACATCTCGCGCATATACGTGAAATCCTCGAACGGCGGGCTCGTCCCCCTCGATACCCTCATCGACGTAACGAGCATAGTCGGCCCGCAGACGATCTCGCATTACAACCTCTTCCGCTCGGCGGAGATAGACGGCGACGCCGCCCCCGGCTACAGCTCCGGGCAGGCGATGAAGGCCATGGAAGAGGTCGCCGAAGAGGTGATGCCCGAGGGCATGGGCTACGAGTGGTCGGGCATATCCTACCAGGAAATCAAGGCCGGTAACCTCGCGCCCCTCATATTCTCTCTCTCGCTCATCTTCGTGTTCCTCTTCCTCGCCGCGCTTTACGAGAGCTGGTCCATGCCGTTCATGGTCATGCTGGCGGTTCCGCTCGCGCTCCTTGGCGCCATGCTCGCCCAGCATCTCCGCGGGCTCTCTAACGACATCTACTGCCAGATAGGCCTCGTCATGCTCATAGGTCTTGCGAGCAAGAACGCAATTCTCATAGTCGAGTTCGCGAAGCAGCGGCGCGACGAGGGAATGGATATTCTCCAGTCCGCCCTCACCGCGGCCGAGATAAGGCTCCGGCCGATTCTCATGACGGCGTTCGCGTTTATTCTCGGCGTCTTCCCGCTCGTAATCGCGTCAGGCGCGGGGGCCAACAGCCGCCATTCGCTCGGCACGGCGGTCTTCGGGGGCATGATAGTCTCGACGCTCCTCAGCCTCATAATCGTCCCCGTGTTCTACGTCGTGATACAGACGCTGAGAGAAGGCGGATTCAGGAAAAAGCAGGCCCGGTAAAGCTGGGGCCACGCCGCGCGCCGCCGTCACGGCGGACCGGACAGCGAGCGAGGCGGAGCTCCTCTCCTCTTTCGGAAGAACGGCCTTACGCAGATGCTGTTCGGGGCTTCGAGGGACGGCTCGGGTAGGATCATCAAGACCTGCACGAACAAGGCCGCGCTCAACGGTTGTATCCAATTGTATTGCGTGTATTGCGGCTGGGCTCCGGCTCAGGTCGATTGCACCGAACCGTCGGTTGGGCAAATCGCTGCGGGCTCCGGAGGCCGGTAACACCCCCGCGGAGCTACTTCAAAATCTCCCCGGTCTTCTCGCTCCATAAGAGTAAATCGAGCTCGTCCATCGGAATGTCTATATCCTCCGAGAATCCCCTCAGCTTCTCTTCCGTGGATATGTAACTGTCCCTCGTCGAGGGCGGCTTCGGGCCTTCTATGACGCCCATCTCGTAAAGCGTATTGAGAATATGCTTGTCGAGGATCGCATACCCCGGAAAGCCGATGTTCCGGAGGAAGTGGCTCGCCTCCTTGTACCCTATACCCTTTATGTCCCTGTTCTTCGCGAAGAAATCCCTTCTTTCTACCGGGTCGGCAAACGACAGGACGAGCTTTCTCATGCCGAGCCCGTGCTCGCGCCTTAGATACTCCCTCGTGTGCACGATATACGCCGGCCTCCAGTTGGGGAACCTGTGCACACCATGCATCCGCTCGCGGAGGTCTTCGAGCTCCCCTTCGAGGAGCACATCCCTCAGGGCCTCGACCGACCTCATCCCCATCTTCGCGCTCGCCCCCGCCGTGCAGATGCAAAAGGCGAGCTCCTCGAATATCCTCCCGTCGTCGCCCGACTCCAGAACCTCCCTGAACTCCGCGAGCCTCTCCCCGATTAAAACCCTTTTTTTGGAGTATGCACGCCTCAGCTTTTTATATTCAGCCTTTTTCATTGTCTCTGCTTTTTGAACGAATACCGGAATAAAGCTTTTCAGGAAGGAATATATTTTACTTGTAGATTGTGAGGCTCACGCCGGGCGTAAGCTCGGCCGAGTTCAGGTTGTTCCACTTCTTGATGCTCGCGACGGATACGTTGTGCCTGTTGGCTATGGCCCAGAGCGTGTCGCCCTTTTTCACTTTATAACTAACCACGTCGCTCGCGGAGCCCGACGAAGAAGAGCCGCCGCCCGGAATCACCAGCGTCTGTCCCGACCTTATCGTATTGCCGCTTATGTTGTTGGCACTCCTGAGCGAGGCGACCGACACGCCGTTCCGGGAGGCGATCCCGCTGAGCGTGTCGCCCGACTTGACGGTGTATCTGGAAGAAGAGCTGGAACCTCTGGTGCTGGTCGCGGCGACGCTCGAAGAACCGCTCCCCGCGCCCGGGATCGTCAACACCTGACCGCGCTGTACAATCGTGCCCCTGAGGTTGTTCGCGCTCTGAATGGATGCCATGGATACGCCGTGCATCTGTGCTATCTTACCGAGTGTATCACCTGCCTGTACTCTGTACGTCCCGGAGCTGCCGGTGCTCGATGCGCGCTCGACAGGTGCGCTCGCCACTGCCTGCGAGGAAGACGAAGAGCCCGGAATGGTCAGCTTCTGCCCCCTCTTTACCACGGTCCCCCTCATGTTGTTGGCGCTCTGTATGGAAGACATCGAAACGCCGTGCCTCGCCGCTATGCCGCTCAGCGTATCGCCCGGCCTTACCGTATATTTCGTGGCTCCCCTCGAAGACGAGCTCGACGCCGAAGAACCGCTGCTCGCCGAATCCGCATAAACCGCCCCGCTGCCCGCTATGTAGGGGATCGTAAGCTCCTGGCCCGCCATTATCGTCGAGCCCCTGAGCCTGTTCGCCTTCTTTATCGTGGAAACGCTTACGTTGTACCGCGACGCTATTGCACCCAGCGTATCGCCGGGCTTCACCCTGTAAGCGGTAGTTTTCGTTATAGCCGTTCCGCCCGACGGCGTGTCGTAGTAGCGTCCCGAGGCTCCCGGTATCGTCAGAACCTGTCCGGGCCTGATGAGCGAGCCTCTCATGTTGTTTGCGCCCTTTATCGAGCCTATGCTAACCCTGTGCCTGGCCGCAATCGCCCCGAGCGTGTCGCCCCTTCTGACGGTGTACCTCGCGGTAGACGTGGCGTTCTGCGAGCCGGACGAGGTCGAGGCCGTGCTTACGGAGCCCTTGAGCCCCGGTATTACGAGTGACTGCCCGACCATGATAGTCGAGCCCCTCATGTTGTTGGCCCTCTTTATGCTCGAAACGCTCACCCCATAGCGCCCGGCTATCTTCCCGAGTGTCTCGCCCCTTCTGACCTTGTGCCTTCCGGCCACAACGGTGCTCCTCTGCGCTATGGACGGGCTAACGTCCGCAAGCGCATAGAGCTCCTTGGTCTTGCCGAGGGCGACGGCCGAATAACCTTTCGGCACGTTGATGTCGTACGGTCCGCCCGGGGGCGTCGCATTGAGCAGTATCGCGGGGTTGAGCTCGACGAGCTTGTAATGGCTTACGCCTATCACCCTCGCTATGTCGCTAAGGCTCTTCTGCGGGGGGACCCTTACGGTCTCGAAGTATTCCGGCTCGTGATAATCGATGCCGACGAACCCGTATTTCTCCGGGTTCTTCGCAATTATCAGCGCCGCCATAAGCTTGGGTACGTAGTTCTTCGTTTCGGTCGGAAGCGTGTATTCCGATATCTGCCAGAAATCGTTTATCTGATACTTGTCTATCGCGGCCTGCACCCTGTCCTCGCCGCAGTTGTATCCGGCCGCCGCAAGCTCCCACGACTGGAACATCGCGTAAAGGTCGCTCAGATAATCCGCCGCGGCCTTCGTCGATTTCTTCGGGTCCCTTCTCTCGTCGACCCATGCGTCCACCCTGAGCCCGTACCTTATCGCCGTCGGCTTTATGAACTGCCACGGCCCCACGGCGGCGGCGTGCGATTCGGCCTTCACGTTAAACCCGCTCTCTATCATCGCGAGATAAACGAGGTCCGTCGGCATTCCCCTCTCGGCCAGGATCGCGCTCATGAGCGGTATGAATCTGCCCGAACGCTCGAGCCATATGCTGAACGATCTCCGCCCCTGGTTCTGGAAGTAAACCATGTAGTGCATGACCCTCTCGTTAAGCACTACCGGTATCTCGTTCTCCGTTTCGGGTACGACGTCCGGGAACTGCTCGAAAATGGTCTCTACGTAGTAGTATGTCTTCCAGCCCTGTATCTGCGGGTTAAGCATGAAAAAGCTCGACCTCAGGTCGTCCGCCTGCGAGGGCGAAGGCGAATATTCATCGACCATCTTTATGTCGGGGTGTTGCCCCCCGCTTTCGACGTCGATTCCCGGCATTGCTGACTGGGTTCTTTTCGGAGTGACAGATTTGCTTCCGCATCCTATTAGGACAAATGAAAGAGCGGCAGTAAGGAGTAAATACCTGTAAAACATTGGCTTTTTTTTATCATATTTCGAGACAAATGTCAATTTGGGCGTATGTCCCTTTAAGTATTTTTCTTAAATTTTTCAGAATGGGGCAAAAACTATATTCAATTATTTCAGGGCCTTGCGCTTTTCACGGGCAAAGCTTAAGAAATTCCTCTATCTATGCCCCGGAATCCGGTAAAAATACACCTAATATACCGCCTGTGAAAAATAGCTTTTAAATTCGGCCGGTTTCATGTTCGCGGCCCTGGCGAGAGCGGCCAGTTTTTTCCTGTCCGTAAGGTCGTCTTCCCTCAGTTTTATCATGTACCTGTCCGCCACTTCATAGGCTTCCGTCCTGACGTCGACGAACCTTATCCTGGCCCTGTCCTTAACGGGGTCTATCATCTCCGAAAAGTCTATAGGCACCATTTTTCCCGTCTGGATGGTTATGAGCGCCCCCGTGCCGCCGCCCATGAGGAACTTCACGGCGCTGTACCCGAGCTCCCGGGTGTACTTGGCGTCGAACGGAATAGGCGGGGCCGACCTCAGCTCGTACCCTATCACCTTGTCTATTACCCTTACGTCGATACCCTTTTCGGAGAGGGCCTTCATCGTCCTCTCCTTCAGGAACTCGCCGATATCCACCTCGGACAGCCTGAGGCGTCCGAACTCGTCCCTCTCCAGGTCCTGCAGCTCCTTTAAATCCTCCTCGTCGAGCTTCTCGGTAAGCCCCTCTGCGAGTATGGCGACCCCGTCCGTCCTGCCCATGGCGAGCCTCTTGATTATCGCCCCTTCGAGCTTCGTAACCAGCTTCGAGAGCCTTACCTTCCCCCTCCCGAACTCCTCGGGTATCACGGTCAGCGTCGCGCCCGACGCCTTCCCGATCCCGAGCGCCAGGTGCCCGGTGAGCCTCCCCATCGTCACGACGAAATACCACCTCCCCGTGGTCTTCGCATCCTCCATCAGGTAATGGACGAGCCTCGTCCCTATGTGCCGGGCGGTCTCGTATCCGAACGTCGGAATATACGACGGTATAAGGATATTGTTGTCTATGGTCTTCGGCACGTGCGCGACCCTCAGCTTTCCCCCGGCCGCCTTTTCGAGCTTGTTCGCGAGACACATCGTCCCGTCCCCGCCGACGGTTATCACGTACCCGACACCGAGCCCGAATAGTCCCTTCAGCGTATTTCTCATCCTCTCGGGAGAAGTCGTCGGGTTCGCCCTCGAGATGCCTATTATCGAGCCGCCCGTGTGGTGTATCCTCGAAGTGTTGTGGATGCCCAGCTTCTCCACGTGCGTCGCGTCCCCCTCGGCCAGCCACTTGAACCCGTCCCTTATCCCCACGACCTCGACGCCCCTGTTCGCGGCCTCTATGGTCGCTGCGCTTATGACGCCGTTTATACCCGGCGCGGGGCCTCCGCCTACGACTATCGCGATGCGTTTTCCCGTTTTCCTTTTAGCGTGAGCCATATGCCCTCACCCGAAATGAATTCCCTGAATTATACTGGAACGCTTCCGCCCGGTCACTCCCGAAGGCCCCCGTCTCAATGATAAAATCTCCTGCCGCCTCCGACCGCCCCGAGGCCGCCCCTGACGAAAAATCTCACGAGTATGAGCCCTGCGACGAACCCGCCTATGTGCGCCCAGAACGCGACCCCGCCGATATCCGCGGCCCTTCCGAGCGAGCTCACGCCGCTCAGGAACTGTATTATGAACCATATGAATATGAACACCGCGGCCGGGATGTGTATAAGCTGTATGAAGAAAAATATCGGCACGAGCGTAAGAATCCTCGACCTCGGAAAAAGCGTTATGTACGCCCCGAGGACGCCCGATATCGCTCCGCTTGCCCCTACCATCGGTATGACGGAATGAACGTTCGTCACGAACTGCATCGCGGCCGCCGCGAACCCGCAGACGAGGTAAAAGGCGAGATACCTGGCGTGCCCCATCCTTCCCTCGACGTTATCCCCGAATATGTAAAGAAACAGCACGTTCCCGATAAGATGGAGCCACCCCCCGTGAAGAAACATCGACGAGAAGAAGGGATATATCCTTTCGCCGGCCGAAAATCCCGGGGCGAAAACGTCCGCCGGGACGAGCCCGTAGGCGTCTATAAACGCGTTTACCCCGGCCCCGAGCGAATATTCGTAAAGAAAAACCAGAATACAAACCGCTATAAGTGTTATATTAACGAATGGGATACCCGGCGTCGAAGTGGTGTCTCTGAGTGGTATCATGTCGTTAGATTATACATATAGGGCGCACCCCGGGCCACTTGCATTAAGCGCCCGATGCCTTAAAATGCTGGGGCGGATGCGGGCTGCCCCATAAGGATTCCGTAAGGGTTCAATGTTCCAGAAGCTAAGAACGGATCTCGTAAAAAAACTCGCCGGCGTGAGGCTCGTTCTCGTAAACGCCGACGGGTTCGAACACGGTGGGGCCAACGGCAACGGCAGCCTGCCGGACGCGAAATATATTTCGGCTCTCAGGCACGGCGGCGTCGAATTCGCGGCCTTTTCCACGTCGAAGTCAAACGCTATATCGTCGGTGGCCGAAACGCTGGGTATAGAGCTCCACCAGGGCTTCCCCGGGGCCCTCGGCCTCTACGAAGCGCTAAAGTCCGAGCTCGGCGTGGCCGACAAGGACATCGCCCTCCTCTGCAGGGGGGAATCCGACATCCCGCTCATAGGCAGGGCCGGCTTCTCCGCGGCGCCGCCCGACGCCCCGCTCGGCGTTAAGGCCCGCTCCTACTTCGTAACGTATCATTCCGGCGGTTCGGCCGTGGGGGAGATAGCCTCCCTCATCTACGTCGCCAAAAAACACCCCGGCGGCTGGTCCGAATAAAAACCCGGCATTCCTGAAATTCTTCCTGCAGCCGTGTGATAAAATATCCCTATGGGAGTCAAAGACCTTACCTCCGGCATAAAACGTCACGCCCGCTCTCTCGGGTTCGACCTCGTTGGCGTATCCCCTGCGGGCCCTCTCCCCGACGGCCGGCGCTACAAGGAATGGCTCTCAAGGGGGCACGCGGGTAAGATGCATTATCTCGAGCGGCGCGTGGAGAGGCGCGAGGACGTGCGCAACATACTCCCCGGCGCAAAGTCCGTCATAACGTGCGGGCTCAACTACAACACCGATACGCCGTATTCGACGGCCTGCGGCGACAGCCGCAGGGGATGGATAGCGCGCTACGCCTGGGGCGACGACTACCACGACGTGATGGATGAGAAGCTGTCGTCCCTCTCCGGCTTCATACGCGCCGAAACGTCCGGCTCCGCCGGGATCGTGCGATACTCCGACACGGGTCCCGTCCTCGAAAGGGCGCACGCGAGATACGGCGGCATCGGCTGGATAGGCAAGAACACCTGCCTCATAAACCAGGAGACGGGCTCGTGGATATTCCTCGGCGAGCTCATAACGGACATCGAGCTCGAATACGACTCACCTGCCCCCGACAGATGCGGCACGTGCACGAGATGCATCGACGCCTGCCCGACGGACGCGCTCACCGGGCCCTACACGCTCGACTCACGTCTCTGCATCTCCTACCTCACGATAGAGCTCAAGGACAGTATGCCGTTCGATCTCCGGGACAAGACGGGCTCCAATATATTCGGCTGCGACATCTGCCAGGACGTCTGCCCGTGGAACAGGAAGGCCCCGGTAACGGACGAAGCCTCGTTCCGGCCCCGGCCCGGCCTCTATAATCCGGGTCTCGACTCCATAGTCTCCCTCGGCCCCGAAGAGTTCAGGGCGCTCTTCAAGGGGAGCCCGGTAAAGCGCGCCAAGCGAAGGGGGCTCCTCCGGAACGCCCTCGTCGCCATCGGGAATTCGGGCGACCCCTCTTTCGTCCCCGTCGTCACGGAGCGCCTAGGCGACGAAGAGCCGCTCGTCAGGACTCACGCCGCCTGGGCCCTCTGGAAGCTCGAAGGGAAGGGCGCGCTCGGCCCGCTCCTCCGCCTGAAAGTATCCGAAGAAGACCCGTCGGTCCTCGAAGAGATCGATCACCTCCTCCGGCTTATCGACGGCTACGGGCTCGAAGCCTCGGGGTAAGGTGCGCCCCCGCCGCGGCCCGGACTGGAGTCGTCCCCGGAATTCAGTAATAATCTTTTTCTCCGATGAATGAAACGTTCGACCACGAAGCCGAAGAAGTCATTTTGGCCAACGAGAAGTTTTATCTTGCCGTAAACCGGGCCGACATGGATCTTATGTCCGACGTATGGCTCGGCGGGCCCGACGACAAGTGCGTTCATCCCGGCTGGCCCATGCTCTACGGCTGGGAGGCGATTAAGGAGAGCTGGAAGAATATTTTCGGAGAGGGCGGCCCCGAAACGGTTGAGATTTCACAGGTGAGCGTCGAGGTAGCCGAAGGGCTCGCATGGGTCGTCTGCGTCGAGAAGGTGATACACAGGGCCGGGGACGATGATATGAGGATCGGCTTCGCCCAATCCACTAACGTCTTCCACAAAACCGGCTCCGGCTGGAAGCTCGTCGTACACCACGCTTCGCCCATACCTATGCCGAGGACCGAGGCGGTCTCCGACACGAATCTCCAGTAGCGGCCCGGCGTTAAAATCTAGTAGTTGAAGTTGTAGAACACGTCAACGCCCGGATTCTCGCCGCCGATGTCACCGTTTATGGAAACGTTCTTGAATATCGTATATTCGACGATTACCTTGGTCTGGGTTATCGTCGTCGAATCCGCCAGCGACTGCGTGGTCTGCCTTTCGACGGCGAAGTAGAGGTCCTCGGTCAGATACTTGCCCACCTCGAGCTCCGGCCCCTGGGTGCCGCTGCCTATGCTGACGACATCGAGCTTGAACTTGCTCCCGAGCATCTTCTCGAGCTGCGCCGCCGCCACACCGCCCGCGAGCCCCGAAGCCACTCCCTGTATGGAAGCCCTGTCGCTCGCGCCTATCTGGTCCGACGGCGCGCCGAAAACTATATACGAAACCATGTCCGTCTCCGACATCGGCGGGTCGCTCGTAAGCTCGACCACGGGCTTCTTCGCGGTCCCCGATATGTTTATGTATATCTCGACCCCCGAAACCCTGTAAAGCGCCCTTATATCGAGGAAGGGGTTAATATCGGGCGTCCCCGAGAAGCTCACGTTCCCCTGGACGATCCTGAAAAGCTTTCCGAAATTCTCGTACGTCCCCCGTATGGTGCTTATGTTCCCGACTATCCTCATGTCCTGCTCGTATTCCTTCTTTATGTCGAGGTCTCCCCTGAGCTCTATGTTCGCCCCGCGCCCGCGCACCCAGTTGTTCCTCCTCATCCTCACCCTTAGATCCATGGCAATGTTCTGCTTGAAGTAATCCGAAGGCTTGCCGGCCTGGACCGTGAACTCGTCTTCCCGCTCGTCGACGAACTTGATCTCCTCGACCTGCTTTTCCTCCGTTTCGGGAATCGTGATCCTGGCCCTCGAAACCGTGAGACTCCCCTTGAGGGCGATTCTGGAACCTTCCCCGTCGACGTCTATATTTCCGCTTAGCCGTCCGGCCATGTTCTTCGGCCTTATCAGGAAATCCTTGAGGTCGCCTTTCAGGTCGAAGGTCATGGCAGGTATGTCTATCTCGCCGGTGAAGCTCCCCGTTCCGTTCGACCCCGAATGAACGACGAGCTCTCTCAAAAATCCCTTCTGCCCGTTCATCTCGACGAGCGCGCTTTCAATCTTGAGCTCGTTCCTCAGCGACTTGATTTTAAAGATTGCGTCCTTCATCGAGAGCTGGCCGTTCGCGACGGGCCTCCCGAGCGTCCCGCTCGCTTTTAAATCGACGACCAGAACCCCTGTGGACTTTTCCACCTCCGGCACGAGCGTCGAAAGCGGGCTCAGGTCCACCCCGCTCGACGTAACCGTCAGGTTAAACGGCGCGGTCTCGATATTTCCTCCCGGCTCCTTCAGGTTAAGATCGACGTTCGAGCTCCCGCTCGCCTGCAGTATCGACGCTCCCCCGTTCGTAATGTCGAATTTGAGCGTCAGGTTCTGCTCCAGGTACGAAACATCGAGATCGATATCGTCGTTCTTAAAATCCTTGTACACGATGTTTCCGATGTTTATCTTCGCCCTCATCTGCGGCGAGGTCATTGTCCCTGAAGCGTCTATGTCGGCGGACAGCGCGCCCTCCACCTCGGCCTTCGGGGAGAATACCTTCACGACGTCGTTCAGGCTGAGGTCCTTCAGGTTCACGCTTGCCTCGACGCTCCCGTCGTAGAATATAGTCGCGTCGGCAATCGCCGAAGTGTCGTTGTAATAAAGATTGAACGAACTCAGAACGAGCGAATCCGGCGCTATCGTCAGGGATATGTTCTCCCTGTTTTCGAGCTCCGTATCCTCGAGGTCTAAAAGGAGCTTCGATATCTCGATATGCTTTTTCCTTCCGGTCAAATCGTCTATCGCAGCGTGGACGATATATTTGAAGTCGTCGTTCTCGGTTATCACCGTGTCCACGTTTATCGCCTTCCCGCCCTCGCTGTCGGCGTCGATCTCGACGCTCTCGAACTCCCTCTCGCCCACCGATATGGTCCCGGCGTTTATCTCCGCCTTTATATCCGGGTCCGAGAGATCGGGCCTCCCTTCCGCGGTTATCGTTATCGTCTCGGCTTTTATGTTGTCGTTCATCTCGAAGCCGTCCACGTCCCCGTCTATGGATATCTTCGGATTCGTTATCTCCCCTTCGACGCGCCCCTTCGCCTCGAGCGAGCCCGCGAGCTCGGTCCCCTTGGCGAACTTCGATATAAGGGCGAGGTCCTTAACTTCGAGCTCGTACCCCAGGTTGACGCCCTTCCTTCCTCCCCTTCCGTCGGTCACGTTGAGCTTAAACCCGTCGCCGTCGATCGTGAGCGCCCTCGCCGTAAGGACCTCCCTCTCGTACGTAACGTCTATCTTTCCGCTTTTAATATCGAGGTTGTAGATGTGTGAAGGCTTGATGCTCCCCTTGACGGCTCCGTGCATGCCTCGTACGACGTCGCCCTCCAGCGGCACGGACGCCTTCACGGCGAGGTCAGTCGTTACGCTTCCGTTAAGGTCCTTCTTGTTCGCTATGACGCCGGGGTTTAGCTTGTTGAGTACGGTCCTGACGTCGAGCCCGAGGGCGGTCCGCGAGTAATCCACCTTTCCGGTGAGCTTAAGCTCCCCGGCCCTGGAGCCCTTTATGTCGAGTCTCGCGATATCAGCCGATGCCTTCATGTCATCGGGCTCGATCCAGCTTCCGCGCGCCTTTATTTCGCTGTTCAAAACCGCATCGAGCTGAGTGTTTATCCCCTCGGGCCGTGTATGGGCCTTCTCTTCGAGGAGGGTGAAGACCTCTGCCGTCTTAACGTTCCTGAGCTTAAGATTTACGTTAAAGGAGTTCTCGCCTTCCTTCGTGAGTATGCGCTTTATGTCCGCTCCGCCGCTTATTTCGAGCTCCCCCGGCCCCGTGACTATCTTCCCGTCCCCGAGGTCGATCCTGGTGCCCGACATCTTTATGCCGTCGAGCCTGCCCGAAACCTTCTGCCCGTAGAGCTCCGATTCGGGGACGACGATGCCGAGGTCGGCCCTTATATCCCCGGGCCCGGCGTACCCGCCCCGTCCCTTCGCCTCGACGCTCACGGTCCCGACGTCCTTTATCTCGTATCCCTTCGCTGCTATGTCCAGCATAAAATCGGGGGTATCCTGGAGGTCCTCGGCCTTTACGTTCCCGCTTATCTCGGCCCCGTTAACGCTTACCTTCAGGTTTGCGACCTCCGCCGCGTCCGGCGAATAAAGGGCCTTCGTCGAAAGCCCCCTCACGGTAATCCCCTCGCTCACGGCGTCGAAGTCCGCGTTCTTTATGTTCGCCTCTATCTTCTCATAGATATTGCCGAGCCGTACCGAAAGCTCCGTGTCGTTAAGTAGGTATTCCGACACCTTCCCGCTCTCCCTGTCGTCCACTGTCAGCCTTACGCCGTCGAGCGCGACGCTCGGGGCGGTTATGTTCCACCGGGGCGGCCCCTTCGTTTCCTTTTCCCTGTCTTCTTCCTTTTCTTTCTTTTCGCCTATCCTGCCGAAGTTCCAGGTCCCGTCGGCGTACTTTACGAGCCTCACGTCCGCGCCCCTGAGGGTAATGCCGTCCACGAGCACGTTCCTTCCGAAGAGAAAGGTCGAATTCAGCATCGCCGGGATCGAATAGACGAGCTCCGCCTCGTCCACCGTGACGAACCCCTCGCCCTCCACCTCGAACGACACGTCCCTCAGTCTTATGCTGTAAAAGAATGTCCCCTCGACGCTTCCTATAGTGAGCTTCTGCCCCGTGGACGAGCTCACTATCTCTTCCGTCTTCCGTTTTACGAAGCCCCTGAAATATTCCGTCTGGGTGAGAAAGTACGCCCCCGTCAGGATAAGGACCAGGATCCCCAACAGGACCCCGAATATGATGGGAATCTTGTAGCGCATGGTATGAATCGGGGCTGCCCCCCGCCGTCTCGCAAATCCTTTTCTTTCTCGTGCGATTTCGTGCGATCCGGGAAGACGAGACGTTTACCAATTATACATTACGGGCAGTTCAAATAGAACCTGAAAATCGCTATGCCGGACGGTCATTTTCTGGAAACCATGTATATGCCGGCAAGGATAAAGATTCCTCCCGCAATGACCCCTGCGTCGAGCGGGTTTCCGAGCATGAGCCAGTCGAAGACGAGCCCGAGCACGGGCACCAGCATCGAAGAGAACGTCGTGATGTTTATGTCGAGCTTCTTTATGAGATAAAACCAGATCGTAAAGTCGACTGCCGACGCTATTATGCCGGTGAAGAGGAGTATGTATACGGAGTACGCCGTCCACCTGACGTCCAGCGCCCCCTGCGGGAGGGCTATGAACAGAAGGAGCAATGTCCCGAGGGTCATCTGTATGGCGCTCACGGTGTATATGTCCTCACCGGCCATCCTCGTCTTCATCCATATGTTCGCCACGGCCCACGAAACGGCTGCTCCTACGACGAATATTTCGCCCGTGAAAATTTTGATGTCCTGCTGCGTTATCACGTCGAAGCCGAGAATCGAGAGTATCCCCAGGCTCCCGAGCGCGACCCCTATCCACTTCGTCGGGCTCAGCCTGTCCTTAAGATAGAAATGAACGATAAGGATCGTCCATACCGGCATCGTGTAAAGGAGTACCGACGTCTTTCCGGCGGTTATGCGCTCCATGCCGAGCAGCATGAGCCCGAAGAGCAGTGTGGTCTGGAAGAACCCCACGGCCAGGTAATCGGGGAGCTTCCTGAGCGCCGGCCATTTGGGCCCCTTCCACCAGACGTACGCGAGAAGCGCAGCGGCCCCTATGCCGCACCTCCAGGCCGCGAAGGTGTAGGGCTTGGCATATCCGAGACCTATCTTCATCAGTATCCACGAATACCCCCACGTAACTATGACGAAGGCCAGGAGCGCAATGTTAAGAGCCGCGGAATTCATATGAACCATATAATGTAACAGGTATTCCCGTACATGGCCCGGGGAAAGGCTTTTCCCCTCGGAAAACGGAGTTTTTTATCTTGAAAACCGTGTTCATTTTCGTCTTGACAAGGAAAGGTCAATATTTATAATAAAGTACCCTTTCGGACTCGAGGGGGGAGGGCGTTTTTCCGTTCGAGCGCCGGGAAGTTACACACCACGTCGGGGTTGGAAAGAGTTCCGGCAGTGCTAAACCAGGTTGGACCGAAATGCTCTGAAGTAATCATCTTTCCATAAATACGCTTTATCGTATTTGCAGTCAACTTTCATAACGGAGGTACGCTAAAGGTGAAGATTCTCGTAGTTGTCAGCCAGACACAAGATACGGAAGCCAAGATCAAAGTATCCTCGTCGGGCGATTCCGTGGACACGAGCGGCATGAAGTGGATCATGAATCCCTACGACGAGTTCGCGGTCGAAGAGGCGATTCAAACCAAGGAAAAGCACGGCGGTGAAGTGGTAATCGTATCCATGGGCCCGGCAAGGGTAGTGGAGACGATACGTCAGGCACTCGCAATGGGCGCCGACAGCGCAATACATATCGCGGACGACAGCTTCTCCGACATCGACTCCTTCGCGGTTGGCAAGGTCATAGCCGGCGAGATCAAAAAATCGGGCGAGTTCGACGTCATCTTCACGGGCATGAAGATAATCGACGAGGAATCCGGCCAGGTCGGAGTCCAGATAGCCGAAGAGCTCGGCATTCCGCACGTCTCCCTCGTGAGCAAGGTGGTCGATATAGACCCGGCGGCCAAAAAGGCGGTCTGCCAGAAGGAAATCGACGGCGGTCACATGGTCGTCGAGGTCCAGCTCCCGTGCCTCATCACCTGCCCCGACGCCATGAACGAGCCCAGATACGCATCCCTCCCCGGCATCATGAAGGCCAAGAAGAAGCCGCTAAAGGAAGTCGCCATAGGCGACATCAACCTCGAAGAGCTCGGCCTCACGGCGGATTCCCTCGGCAAGGCCGGGGCCCGGGTCAGGACGGTCGAGATCAAGGTCCCCGAGATTCAGAGGAAGCTCAAGATCATAAAGGGGCAGGACGAGCCCATGGTCAAGGGCGCCGAAGTCGAGAACGCGGCCGAAGAGCTCGTAAAGCTCTTAAGGGAAGAGGCCAAGGTCATATAGGGCCTCATAAACACATTCAGGAGGAATCAAATGAGCAGCGAAATCTGGGTAGTGGCAGACCTCAAAATCGACGGCAGCATAAGGCAGGTCACGTTCGAGGCCCTGTCCGAGGCGAAGGCGAAGCTCGCGGGTAAATTCGGCGGGCCGGTTTGCGGCGTGCTTATCGGCGCGAACGTATCCTCCCTCGCGGGCGAGCTCGGCAAATACGGGGCCGAAAAGGTCTACGTCGTCGAAAACGAAACTCTAAAGGATTTTAACACCGAAGGCTACACGATAGCTCTTTCAGAGCTCATAAAAAAATATCAGCCGGCCGTGGTCATGACGGGCAACACCGTCTTCGGGCAGGACTACTTCCCCGGGGTCGCCGCGCGCGTCGGCGCCGGCGTAACCATGGACGCCATAGAAGTAGAGGCCACCGACGACAAGAAGCTTCAAATAAAACGCTTCTCCCATTCGAGTAAGGCGATACCGACGAAGCTCTTCCTCGATCATTATCCGATGATGACGACGGTAAGGCCGAATTCCTTTAAAGCCGTCGAAGACCCGAAGACCCCCGAGGTCATAAACGAGGCTGTAGCGATCAACCCCGGCGACATCAAAACGAAGGTTATAGAGATAAAGGCCAAGGAATCCGACAGGCCCGAGCTCACCGAGGCCGACAGGGTCGTTTCCGGCGGAAGGGGGCTCGGAAGCGAGGAGAACTTCAAGCACGTCTACGAGCTCGCCGACATACTCGGCGCGGCGGTCGGCGCCACGAGGGCGGCGGTCGACGCGGGCTACTGCCCCTACGACATGCAGGTCGGGCAGACGGGCAAGGCCGTGTCGCCCAACCTCTACATCGCAATCGCCATATCCGGCTCTGTGCAGCACTTCGCCGGAATGGGCTCCTCGAAGGTCATCGTCGCTATAAACAAGGACCCCGAAGCACCGATATTCCAGAAATGCGACTACGGCATAGTGGGCGATCTTTTCGACGTGCTCCCGCCGTTCACGGCTAAAGTTAAGAGCCTTATTTCTCAAAGCTGAAGATAAACAACCAATAGCGCGGGGCGGTCTAAACGGCCGCCCCCGTTATATCCACCATCTCGATTTTCTCTATTTTTTCACCGAGGAACCTTCCGGCGACTGAAACGAACGTATCGGAAACGTCCGTAAGGTAGTACCGCTTCGAAGACGGGCCCGTCTGCGGGTTGAGCATGCCCCTTTCCGCAAGGACCTTCTCGATCTCCCTGGCCGTCTCTTCGGCCGAATCGACTAGCGTAATACCGTCCCCCATGGTCTTCCTGATTGTCTTCTTTAAGAGCGGGTAATGCGTGCACCCGAGGACGAGGACGTCTATCCCGGATTTCCTCATCGACGCGAGGTACCTCTCGGCCGCGAGCTCCGTTATGTCCTCCTCCGTCCACCCCTCCTCGGCCAGCGGCACGAACAGGGGGCACGCCTGCGTATACACCGTAATCCCCGGCGACGCCGCTTCGAGGGCCCTCTTGTAGGCCGAGCTCTTTATGGTGGACGGCGTCCCGATGACGCCCGCCCGCCCTGTCTTCGTTGCGGCGGCCGCCTTCCGCGCCCCCGGCTCTATCACGCCTACGACGGGCACGGCGAATTCCCCCGTAAGGCTCGGGAGCGACACAGCCGACGAGGTGTTACACGCGACGACGACCATCTTCACACCCTTCGACACGAGGAACGCGGCGTTGTTCCGCGAATACGTGACGACGGTTCTTCCCGATTTTGTCCCGTACGGCACCCGCGCAGTGTCCCCGAGATATATTATGTCTTCTCCCGGGAGCCTCGCCGCTATCTCCCGGACGACGGTAAGCCCGCCTATGCCCGAATCGAATACGCCTATCGGCGCTTTGTTGCTGTTGTTTGTCATGGATTATCCCTAATGGCTCGTCCGGCAGGGCTAGAAGAATTCCTCTACCGCGCCCTCTACGGAATCGACCCCGATAAGGGCAATAGAATCGTCTCCGGGCTTGAGTCTGTCAAGGTTTATGCGGGGGAGGACGCATTTTTTAAACCCGAGCTTCCGCGCCTCGTTTATCCTCATGTCGGCGTGGGATACGCCTCTCACCTCTCCCGCGAGCCCTATCTCTCCGAAGGCCGCGACCCCCGGGTCGAAGGGCTTATTCAGAAAGCTCGACACGAGCGCGAGGCATATCGCGAGGTCTATCGCGGGCTCCTCTATCTTGACGCCCCCGGCGACGTTCATGAACACGTCCTGCCCGAGTATCTGGAGCCCGGCCCTCTTTTCCAGTACGGCCAGGAGGAGCGACACACGGCTGTTGTCGAGCCCTATGGTCGTCCTCCTCGGGACGCCGAACCCGCACGGCGACACGAGCGCCTGTATCTCGACGAGTATAGGCCGCGTCCCCTCCATGCTCGGCGTCACTACCGAGCCCGACGCGTTATACGGCCTCTCGGAGAGGAATATCTCCGACGGGTTCGTAACCTCGCGGAGTCCCGAGTCCAGCATCTCGAAAACCCCTATCTCGTTCGTCGAGCCGAACCTGTTCTTAACCGCCCTGAGTATCCTGTACGGATGGTCCTTCCCGCCCTCGAAATAAAGCACGGTATCCACGAGATGCTCCAGGACCTTCGGCCCCGCTATAGTCCCCTCCTTCGTCACGTGCCCGATTAAAAACACCGCCGTCCCGCTCGACTTCGCAAACTGCATGAGCCGCGCGGTCGATTCCCTTATCTGCCCGACGCTTCCGGGAGCCGAGGCGAAGGTCTCGGTGAACATAGTCTGTATCGAGTCTATAACGACTATCTCCGGCGCGAGCTTTTCCATCTCCTGCAGTATCGCCTCGACGGACGTTTCGGTCAGCACGTATACGTCCCCCGACGAAACGCCCGTCCTCTCGGCCCTCATCTTCACCTGCACGGGGGATTCCTCGCCCGTCACGTAAAGGAACCTGTGCTCGCCCGCGCCGCCCCGGCTCACCCTCTCGCTCACGTAATTCAGCATCTGAAGCGCGAGCGTCGATTTCCCGATTCCCGGGTCCCCGCCCACGAGTATCACGGAGCCCGGAACGAACCCCCCGCCGAGCACCCTGTCGAGCTCCCCGTTCCCGGTCGGTATGCGCGCCTCCCTGTCACTCGATATCGCGGAAATCGGACGCGGCCCCTCGGTCCGGGCGCGCCGTGCCGGGCTCTTCGCCTTCTCGACGGTCTCCTCGACGTAGGAATTCCAGCTCCCGCACTCCGGGCACTTCCCGAGCCACCTCGGCGACGGGTTCCCGCACTCCTGGCAGACGTACTGCATTACGCTTCTCGTTCTTTTCATCTGGCTATCCGGGGTTTCGTACGAGTGGACATTATACAATATTCAGGTTAATAAATAGAGCGGCCGGGGGCGTGCATCTACACCTTTTCTGCAAGGGGTGAACGAGTAGAATAAGACGAGGAGGGCGGCATGAGCGAAGACGAGAAGGAAGGGAAGGGCAAAACGCCCGGACAGGGCGGGCCCGGCCGAATAAAGGACGAATCCTTTAAGCTCTGGGGCGGCCTCCCCCGCTCGCGCGACCCCGAGGGCGGGCGGCTGAAGCGCCCGCTTTCGTGGCAGGACGCCCTCGCCGAGCTCATCGACGGCAACAGGCGCTTCATAGGCACCATGAAAGAGAGCACCGTCGAAAGAACCCCCGAGCGCCGGATGGAAGTCGCCGACGAGCAGACCCCCTTCGCCGTCATACTCTCATGCGCCGATTCCCGCGTCTCGCCGGAGATAGTCTTCGACCAGTGGATAGGAGACCTCTTCGTCATCCGGATCGCCGGCAACATAGTCAACCCCCCTCACTACGGCATACTCGGCAGCATCGAATACGGCGTCGCGACCCTCGGCGCTAACCTCGTCATGGTCCTCGGGCACAGCAGGTGCGGGGCGGTCACGGCGGCGGTTCAGGCCGTCGAGACGGGCGTGGAGTTCCCCGGCTCTATAGCCTCGATAATCGACACCATAACCCCCGCCGTTAGGAGCGCCGCGAAAATGCCGGGCGACCTCCTCCAAAACTCCGTCATGGAAAACGTCAGGCTGAGCGTCAAGAAGATCGAAACGGCTTCCCCCATACTGACCCCGCTCATTAAAAGCGGCACGGTCAGGGTCGTCGGCGGAAAGTACGATCTCGTCACGGGCGAGGTCACCCTCTATACAGACATCGATACGCCGGCTTAACGGCTTCCCGCCTCGCCGCACGGCAGCTCCATATTTCAACATCCAGCCCTTGAAATTCCGGCGCCCGTGACTATTTTTTATTTGAATTTCATACCCGAGTCCGTGCAAGGAATCACCGGAGGAATAATCTTAAAATGACAGAGCAGTCACCGAGAAAGCACGAGTTCCAGGCCGAAGTCAGGCAGGTGCTCGACATCGTAATAAATTCCCTCTACAGGGACAAGGAAGTCTTCATACGCGAGCTCGTCTCCAACGCTTCCGACGCCCTCGAAAAACTACGCCACATACAGCTCACCGAAAAAGACATTTACGACGAGGAGCTCCCTCTCGAAATCAACATCAGGACCGACGAGGCGGAGAACACCATCACCATAGAAGACCACGGCGTCGGCATGAGCGAAGAAGACCTCGTCCAAAACCTCGGCACGATAGCCCACTCCGGCTCGAAGGCGTTTTTAAAGGCCGTAAGGGAAGAGGGCAGGGCGGACCCCGATCTCATCGGCCGGTTCGGAGTCGGGTTCTACAGCGTCTTCATGGTGGCGGATTCCGTCGAGGTCCACACGCACGACTGGCGGAAGGACGGGAAGAGCCTCCTCTGGAAAAGTAGCGGCGCGGGCTCCTACGAGATCGAAACCATATCGGGCGAGAGGCGCGGCACGAAGATAGTCGCCCATTTAAAGGAAGACGCAAAGGAATTCGCCGACGCCGACCGCGTCCGCGACGTGCTCACGCACTACTCCAGCTTCGTCCAGTTCCCGATAAAGCTCAACGGCGAGCAGGTGAACACCGTCCAGCCCCTATGGACGCGGAACAAATCCGAGATCGCGGACGAGGAATATAACGAGTTCTACAAGTTCCAGGCGGGCGCCTTCGACGACCCTCTCTACAGGCTCCACTTCAGCTCCGACGCCCCGCTCGAAATAAATGCGCTCGTTTTCGTTCCCGGCGAGAACCCCGAAAGGTGGGGCTTCGGCAAGGTAGACCCGGGCGTCAGCCTCTACTCGCGAAGAATCCTCATCGATCCGAAACCCGACGGCCTCCTCCCCGACTGGCTCAGGTTCCTTAAAGGTGTCGTCGACAGCTCCGACATCCCGCTCAACATCTCGCGCGAGAGCATGCAGGACAGTGCGCTGACGAAAAGAATAGGGCAGGTCATCACCGGGAGATTCATAAAATTCCTCGAAGACGAGGCGAAGAAGGACCCGGCGAAATTCGAAGAGTTCTACAGGAAGTTCTCTATATATCTCAAGGAAGGAATAGCGGCGGACCTCAAAAACAGGGATCAGCTCGCAAAGCTCCTCCGCTACGAATCCTCGGCGACGGAAAAAGGCAAGCTCACGACGCTCGAAGAATACGCCGCCCGTATGAAGGACGGCCAGAAAGAGATTTATTACCTCTACGCCCCCGGCCGCGAAATCCTCGAGGCCGGCCCGCACATCGAGGCCTTCCGGGCCCGCGGCCTCGAAGTCCTCTACCTCTACGAACCCGTAGACGAATTCGTTATGACGAGCCTCGGAAAGTACGACGATAAAGAGCTCGTCTCGGCCGACAACGCATCGATCGATTTCGGCGACGATGGAAAAGCGCCGGAGAGCAAGGTCTCGGAAGAGGACGCGAAGGCGCTCACTGCGTGGTTCAAGGACGTCCTCGGGGACAGGGTGAACGAGGTCGTCATGAGTAAGCGCCTCGTCGACAGCCCGGCGGTCGCTCTCAATGCAGACAAGTTCATGACCCCCTCCATGCGCCGGATGATGAAGGCGATACAGCGTGAAGGCAAAATCGAGAATTCGATTAACCTCGAGCTCAACCCCGCGCACAAGCTCATCGAGGGGCTTTCCGTGCTCAGGGACAAAGACCCCGAAACTGCTAAGCTCGTCGCCGAGCAGATTTTCGACAACGCCCTCGTCGCGGCCGGATTCATGGAAGATGCGCGGGAAATGGTAGGCAGGGTCTACAGCATCCTCGAACGTGTGACGGAAAAATAGCTTACATCATCCTGCGTTCGGGTTTAATATGTGTTTCTGATAACAGTTGAACGGGGGAGTAATATGCTTACGAAAAAGCTCGCCGACCACGTCGTGGTCCATTCGCCATTTTGCGGCGAGATACGCGAAATCCTTCTCGGCGGCGATTACGACAAGCTCGGTGTCGCCGTCGCGATCGATATAAACCCCACGACGGCTCACTTTCACAAAACATTCGACGAGATATATTTCGTCCTCGACGGCGAGCTCGAGCTCGAATTTTACGACCCCGAATCCGGCAGGACGTGGACGGAATCATTATCTGCGAACGAGCTCGCGGTAGTTTCGAATGGCATTCACCACAGAGTCATTAAAGCAACGGAAAAGAACCGCCTTTGCGTGCTCAGCGCTCCCCCGTTTCACGCCGACGACGAGAACCCGTCCGATAAAATATAAAAGCCCGGCCACGGCGGGCGCATCTTCCCGGGGCCGCCGGTATTTGCCTAACCCGCTCATAAAAAGTATAATTTCTACTACTTAAGGGGTTTAGAGCCGGTCGGGGAAGAGCAGGTCCACAACCGTAAAACCAACAAAATCTAAAATACTCACGGGGCTTAATATATGAGATTCGAAGGCACGGAAAATTATATCTCGACGCGGGACCTTAACCTCGCCGTAAACGCTTCGATAACACTTCAGCGCCCGCTCCTCATAAAGGGCGAGCCCGGCACGGGCAAGACGATGCTCGCGTTCGAGGTGGCCGAGGCCCTCGGAAAGGAGCTCATCACGTGGCACGTAAAGTCCTCGACGACGGCGCAGCAGGGGCTCTACGAATACGACGCCGTCTCCCGACTCCGCGATTCCCAGCTCGGGGACGACAGGGTCAACGACATCGCGAACTATATAAAGAAAGGGAAGCTCTGGGAGGCTTTCGAATCCGAAGAGCAGATAGTGCTCCTCATCGACGAGATCGACAAGGCGGACATCGAATTCCCTAACGACCTTCTGTTAGAGCTCGACCGCATGGAGTTCTACTGCTACGAGCTCCGAAAGACCATAAGGGCCAGGGAGCGCCCGATAATCATCATCACGTCCAACAACGAAAAGGAGCTCCCCGACGCATTCTTAAGGAGATGCTTCTTCCACTACATCAGCTTCCCCGACAGAGAAACGTTAAAGGCCATAGTAAAGGTTCACTACCCGAAGCTCGAAGGGAAGCTCATCGAAAACGCCATGAATATCTTCTACGACCTCCGCGAGATCGACGGCCTCAAGAAGAAGCCCTCGACGAGCGAATTAATAGACTGGCTAAAGCTCCTCATGGTCGGGAAGATCACGGAGTCCGAGCTCGGCGCGGTGGATCTCTCCGAAAGCCTTCCGCCCTACGCGGGCGCGCTCCTAAAGAACGAGCAGGACCACGACCTCCTTTCCCGCATCAGGCTCAGGTTCAGGCGCTGATACAGGCCGCCGTAGGCGGGCGCAATTCGATTCACGAAGGTGAGAAATGTTTCTCGACTTTTTTCTGCTTCTTAAAAACGACGGCATACCGGTAACCATAAAGGAGTACCTCACCCTCCTCGAAGCGCTCGACGAAGGCATAGGCGAGTACAGCGTGGACGATTTCTACTACCTCTCCCGCACGTCCCTCATAAAGCACGAGCATCACCTCGACAGATTCGATCTCCTCTTCGGCTATTTCTTCGAAGGCGTCGAAAAAATAGACACCGAGGAGTTCATGAAGATACCCGAGGAATGGCTCAGGAAGAGCTTCGTCAACGCGCTTACGGACGAAGAGAAGGAGCTCATAAAAGGGATGGGCGGCCTCGACAAGCTCCTTGAGCGCCTGAAGGAATTAATGAAGGAGCAGAAGAAACGCCACGAGGGCGGTGGCAAGTGGATAGGCACGGGAGGCACGTCCCCCTTCGGCGCCTACGGTTACAACCCCGAGGGCATCAGGATAGGGCAGGACGAGAGCCGCCACAGAAGGGCGGTCAAGGTGTGGGACAAGCGCGAATTCAAGGACCTCGACGACTCCGTCGAGCTCCAGACGAGGAACATGAAGATGGCCCTCCGCCGCCTCCGCATACTCACACGCGAAGGAACTTCGGAAGAGCTCGACCTAGATAAAACGATAGACAAAACGTCGCGCAACGCCGGCTTTCTCGAGATCGAAATGGTCCCGGCGAAAAAGAACAACGTAAAGGTTTTACTCTTCCTCGACATCGGCGGCTCGATGGACGATCATATCGAGCTGTGCTCGCGCCTCTTCTCCGCAGCAAAATACGAGTTCAAGCATCTTGAATACTACTACTTCCACAACTGCCTCTACGAATTCGTCTGGAAGAACAATAAAAGAAGGTGGCAGGAAGCGATACCCACGTTCGAGGTTTTCAACAAGTACAACAGCGACTACAAGGTCATAATCGTGGGCGACGCGTCGATGTCTCCCTACGAGCTCCTGTATCAGAACGGCAGCGTCGAGCACAACAACGACGAGGCCGGCTTCGTCTGGCTCGACCGCCTGAAGACCCGCTACCCCGACATCGTCTGGCTCAACCCCGTCCCCGTCCCGCAGTGGAAATACACCGAGTCCATAGGCATGGTCAAGCAGTTCATGAACGACCGCATGTTCCCGCTGACGCTCTCCGGCCTCCAGAAAGCCATCCGCGCGCTCAAAGACAGAAAAATCAAATTCGAAGGGCATTGACTATGACTTTTCCCACTTTAGACAATATTGTCGCTGTGTTGGGATTATTAGGAATTGGGGGAATCATAGGGAATTATGTTCGAATTCTGTTGGAAAGAAAAAACCAAGCCCAATTACAGAAACAAGAATTTAAGGAAACTCGATATAAGTGTATTGTTCTGCTTATGTATGCTTCGTTAGATTTTGAAAAAGAAATACACAATCTCAGAAAGCATGGTCGCGATTTTGCTTCTTATGAAGAATTAATGGAAGAACTAAAAACTGAATGGTACAACATGATTCTATTTGCTTCTGACGAAGTTCTCAGAACAACTCATGCTTTTATTTTAAATCCTTCGGTTTCATTGTTTAAAAATACCGTGTTGGCGATGCGAAGGGATCTTTGGGGCGGGAAACTTTCTGAAGATCTTATTGATCTCAAGTTTTAAATCGTGTCCAAATAAAAAATCAATGTACTGTTCATAATCGGCAAATGATCCTCTCAATCGACCTCATCAACTTCGTAGTCTCCGACCTCGAAAGGTCAGTCAGGTTCTATACAGAGCTACTCGGGTTCCATGAATCGAAGCGCGCGCATCTGGAAGGCGACTGGATAGAAAAGATAGTGGGACTCAAAGGCGTCGTCGCCGACGTCGCCTTCATAATCGCGCCCGCGGGCGAGCCCCGCATCGAGCTCCTCTGCTATAAAACCCCCTCGGGTGAATCGATACCCGCAAACTCCCTCGCCAACACTGTCGGCATCCGGCACATAGCCTTCAGGGTAGACGACATTCACGCAGCCGCCCGGAAGCTCAAAGACGCCGGGGTAAAGCTCCTCGGCGACCCGGTCATCGTCCCCGAAACCGTCGTCACGCACGACGCCGGCCACAAGATGCTCTGCTACTTCCACGACCCCGACGGCATCCTTCTCGAAATCACCGAGTATAAATAGCGCGCAGCTCTTTTTTCAGGGGGGGGACTATAGTGGGGGGTACATTCAATCTGTCATTCCCAACGATTTCGAGCGAGCGAGGAATCGGACGCCTCCACATAAATCTTCGACGTTTATCCAGTACCGCTCAAAATTTGCCTATACATCGGGAATCCATTTCCACAAGCAATTTGTTAGAATTATTTGTCTTCTAATCCCTCCTTGGGAAAAGGGGGGGTGGGAGGTTTACACGTCATTGCTGGCAGAGCAGCGAAACGGCGCGCGGCAATCTCGCTAATCGAAGATCAGCGTCCTGTTCCCATAGACCAGGATCTTCCTCTTCAGGTGATACCACACGGCCTGCGACAGCACTACCTTCTCCAGGTCGCGCCCCTTTCGTATAAGGTCCTCGACACTGTCCTTGTGCGTGATGCGGACGACGTTCTGGTCTATTATCGGCCCCGCGTCGAGCTCCGCGGTCACATAATGGCTCGTCGCGCCGATGATCTTCACTCCCCTCTCGTACGCCGAATGATACGGCCTCGCCCCTGGAAATGCCGGCAGGAACGAGTGGTGGATGTTTATTATCCTGTGGGGATACTGCGACACGAAATCACCGCTCAGTATCTGCATGTACCTCGCCAGGACGACGAAGTCTATGTCGTATTCTTTCAAGAGCTCCATCTGCTTTTTCTCGGCGGCCGCCTTGTCTTCCTTCACGTTCGGCGTCACGTGAAAATTAATGCCGAACGCGCGCGCCACGGGCTCCAGGTCCTCGTGGTTGCTGATTATGAGCGGCACCTCGACGTTCCACTGATCGGACTGGGACCGCGACAATATATCGTGAAGACAGTGCGGCATCTTCGACACGAATATCGCCATCTTCTGGACGTAGTCCGAAAAATAAAGGCTCCACTTCATGCCGAACCTTTCCGCGATCAGCGTCTGAAAATACTCGCCTATCTTATCCGGGGGTATGCTGAAGTTCGTCAGGTCCCACTCGACGCGCATGAAGAACACCTTCTCCTGCGTGTCCACGTGCTGGTCGAGATAAATTATGTTTCCGTCGTTCTTGAATATGAACTCGGTGATCGCGGATACGAGCCCCTTTCTGTCGGGGCAGTGTACGAGTAATATCGCCGAGCGTACGTCCTTTCCGTTCTGTTCTGTCATGTCCTTTTCCATAAGCGCGTGAGCGGCGGCCGGTCAGTCCCTTCCCATGAGCGCATAGATTTCGTCGTCGTTAAGGCCGAAGTAGTGAGCTATCTCGTGCTGGAGCACCTCTTCCACCCTGTCCGCTATCTCTTCGTCCGTACGGCATATCTTCTCGATGTCTTTCTGGTAGAGGACGATCTCGTCCGGGAGCCTTATCCCCTCCCAGACGCTCCTCAGGTGAAGCGGCGTCCCCCTGTAAAGGCCGAGCAGAAGCCCTTCGCCCCTTATCTCCAGCTTTTCCAGGTCCTCCCGCGTGGGATAGTCCTCCACCTTGATAACGACGTTATCGATCTTCTTCCGGAACTCCTCGGGAATCCTGTCGTAGGCCTCTTCTACGAGCTGCTCGAATCTTTGCCTTTTCAAAGTCGGTTTGGTTTAACTTATGCGATTAAGTGCTCAGTAAGATTATAATAAGAACCCGAATCTTTCAATCGGAGGTGAAAGGGAAGGGCCGGGACCGTGGAAATAATCGCCCGGGATTTTTATCGTCCGTATGCCCGCCTGAGCCCGGCTATGTCCGGCTTCTCCATCTTTAAAAGGGCTTTCATAACCTTCTCCGCTTTCGACGGAACGATTTTCTGCATGGTTATAAGCCTCCCTCTTTATTCCCCCTTCCGCTTAAACAAGAAACTCTTAGCGCTGATTAGTCTGCGTTCCTTTGCTATACTCCTCGACGAACGAAACCAGCTCCGGGAAAAACGCCCTGAAATTCTCCTCCAGGGCATTGTAGTTGCGGGATATCTCATCCACAGCGCCCGGGAGGCTGTTCTTCCTCCCGAACCTCCTCTCGACCCTGACGGCTATCCTGTCGAGCGCCCGCCCGATCCCGTCGAGCCGTCTGTACGATCCGAGCCAGTCCTCTTCTATCATAAACCTGAGAACCTCTCTCGGCCTCGGGGGCATGAGCCCCGCGTTAGCGGCAAGCAGGCTGTAAGTCCTCTGGATGAAATCCCCGAGCGGGAGCTCCGAATAGTCGCCCCAGTTCAGGGCGAGAATGTGGTCGAACGCGAGGTCTACGATGATCCCCGAGAACCTTCTTCGCTCCCGGCTTACGAGCCTCTTCGAGCTAATGACGCGCTCGTGCGAATCGGTAAAGGCGTCGATCTTTCTGTGGGTTCTGATTCCCTCGGCCACGCCGGGCGGGAATTCGTCCCCTATGCGCCCCTTAACGAAATCCCCGAGCATGTTGCCGACGAGGGACTCCTCGGAATCCCCGGCCAGGTACATGTGCGCGAGGTAATTCACCGCATCCTCCCGGCTTCGTCCATGCCCGAACGCCCTGTGCGCCGTCCCGTTCCAGGGGCCGTCAGTCCGCTATATCCACGAGCTCGACGTCGAATATCAGCGTCGAGTTCGGCGGTATGACCGGGGGGAATCCCCTCTCCCCGTATCCGAGAGACGGGGGGATTATAAGCTGGCGCTTTCCGCCTTCCTTCATGTCGGCGATGCCCTCGTCCCATCCCTTTATCACCTGCCCGACGCCGAGCGTAAACTCTATGGGCTCGCCCCTCTTCACCGAGCTGTCGAAAACGGTGCCGTCCTCCAGCTTTCCGGTGTAATGAACCTTCACCTTCTGCCCCGTCTTCGGCTTCTCTCCCTGTCCTTCCTCTATTATTATGTACTCGAGTCCAGAATCGGTCTTCATAACCTTGCCCTCGCTTTTCTGTTGGTCTTTGTTCTGCTCGTCTGCATTCGCGTATGCGGTCATAAGGCCGAGGGCCATGATTGCTAATATTGCAAATGCGGTAATTTGTCCCGGATACCTCTTAAGCATTCGTGCCTCCTTTGGCGTGGGGATTGTTTCTCGTGCCTGCCCCCGATTGAGAAACTCTACCTGATTAAGCCTGTCCGGGCCAAACAATCTTCCTTCCTCCCGTGTATGGAGGGCGAACAGCCCGCACCCGCGCGCCGCATTTCAGTTGTATATATATACGGTAAGTGCCGGGAATACGGCCGAAACCCCATTATTATAAATTACCGCCGCATGTCCCCGACGCCGTCCCGTACTGTTTGCGCCGCTTTGACCGTCTCTTCCCCATTTTTCGATAATCTACGGTTTCTTATGCTCTTTTTCTATTTCGCAGCCCTCTTCGCAGCACAAAATCCGGGCGATTCTTCTCCATATTTTCTTCGCTTGTGCGAAGAAAAGCATTGACAAGCCCCCTTTACCCTGTATTAATATCACTTTAGACAGAGCCCTGCCAAACCATAATGAGGAGGAGTCTCATGGGATTCAAATACATACAGTTTCAAAAGGAGCCTAACGGCATCGGCATTCTGACCATTAACAGGCCGAACGTCCTGAATGCCCTTAACTGGGATACGCTCAGCGAGCTTAAGGTATTCCTCGAAGACATACTTCCCGGTGAGGAATTAAAAGCGCTCATCGTCACGGGTGCCGGGGAAAAGGCCTTCGTCGCCGGCGCCGACATCGCGCAGATGAACGAAATGAAAGAGAGGGACTTCCAGGAGTACGTCGATACAGCGCACAGGGTATACGAGCTCATCGAAAACAGCTCCTGCCCCTCGATCGCGGCCATTAACGGCTACGCCCTCGGGGGCGGCTGCGAGCTTGCCCTCGCGTGCGACATAAGGATAGCGTCCGAAAAGGCCCGGCTCGGATTCCCCGAGGTAAAGCTCGGCATATTCCCGGGATGGGGCGGCACGCAGCGCGTAACGAGGGTCCTCGGCCTCGGGAAAACGAAGGAGCTCGTATTCACGGGCGAGATGATCGACGCCAACGAAGCCCTCAGGATCGGCCTCGTCGAAAAGGTCGTCCCCCACGACGAAGTGATGAAGGAAGCGAGAGACCTGGCCGGCGCGATAGCCAAAAGGGGCCCCATTGCAGTCAGGATGTCCAAGACCGCCATTAACGCCGGCTCCGAAATGGACCTTCAGAAGGCGCTCCTTCTCGAAAAGACGCTCGTCTCCCTCTGCTTCGACTCCGAGGACAGGATAGAGGGCATGAACGCCTTTCTCGAAAAGAGAGAGCCCCTCTTTACCGGCAGATAATACGATAACGAGCTCGCCGGTCCGTGTCCGCACGGGCCGGTGCCCAAAGCCTTTCCTCCACCTTCCGGCGGGCTGTTCCGAGCGCCGGGATCTTTCCCCACTTGATGCCCGTTTTGCCCGCACGTATTCAGGTTGACAAAAAAACCATTAGGAATAAAATCTATAATCCTCAGTTTTCACAGCGGAAATTCACGGAGTCCGGGAGGTTTTCGATGCTTGAACAGATGCACGATTTGAGCGGCAAGGTTGCCGTAGTGACCGGTGGGTCGAGGGGTATAGGAAAGTCCATTTCCCTGGCTCTGGCCGAAGCCGGCGCCGATATACTCCTTAACTATTCCCGCAGCGACAAGGAAGCCGACAAGATAAAAAAGGAGATCGAAAAGCTCGGCCGCAAATGTGTGACGGTAAGGGCGAACGTCGCGAATTTCCAGCAGGCCCAGGGCCTCGGCCTCGCCGCGAAGAACCACTTCGGCCGCGTCGACATACTCGTCAACAACGCCGGCATCAACCGCGACAGGACGCTCAAGAGAATGACTTTCGAGCAGTGGAACGAGGTAATACAAACGAACCTTTCGAGCGTCTTTAACTGCACCAAGGCCGTCCTCGACCTCATGTCCGAGCACGGCGGCGCAATTATTTCCATATCCTCCATCATCGGCGAGATGGGTAACCTCGGCCAGTGTAACTACGCTGCGACAAAGGCGGGCATCATCGGGTTCACGAAAACGATGGCGAAGGAGCTCGCCAAGAGCAATATACGCGTAAACGCCATAGCCCCGGGCTTCGTCGAAACGGACATGCTCGGGACCGTCCCCGAGGACATCCGCGATCAGATTAAAAAGGAGATTGCGCTCGGCAGGTTCGGCACCCCCGAAGAAATCGCCATGGCCGTTGTCTATCTATCCTCTCCGGCCGCGAGCTGGATAACGGGCGTAACGCTCCGTATAAACGGCGGGCACTACATCTAAAGCTTACGAGTGGGATAATACAGGATTTAAAACTAAAGCGGCGGCTTATAAGCCGCCGCTTTTTTATGTCGGTGAAGTTACTTTTTTCAGTTAGACCTTTCTATAATCCAGTCGGAAACTTCAGGCCATAGCCCCTTTAGCGATTTTCCGCTCACGGAAAGCCCTATGTGCCCGGCGGGGAAGACGATGGTCTTCTTGTCCTTGCTTGAGACGAGGTCGTTGAAAACTATGCTCGACGCCGGCGGCACCAGGTGGTCGTTTTCGGCTATCAGGTTGAGGACGGGACACGTTATATCTTTCAGGTGAACCGGCTTTCCGTTTATCTTGAGCTTGTCCTCGACGAGCTGGTTCTCCTGATACAGGTACTTTATGAACTCCCTGTATACCTCGCCCGCGACGGGTATGTTGTCGTTGAGCCACTTTTCCATGGCGAGGAAGCTCTCCAGGAAAGCCTCGTTGTCAACGTTCTCGTAAAAGTTCACGTATTTCGAAACGAGGTTCTGTATCGGCTTCATTATAAGAAATCCCGATTGGAGGAAATCGGCCGGCGCATTGCCGTAAGCGTCGACGAACTTGTCCACGTTGAAATTCGGCCTGTCGCCCCACAAATTAAGCGTGCCGTCCACCTTAAAATCTATGCCGGCGGTCATGAGTATCAGGTTCCTCACCTCTTCGGGGTGAAGCGCGGTGTACATGGCCGACATGGTCCCTCCCATGCAGTATCCGAGTATGTTCACCTTGTCCGAGCCCGAGTGCTTCTTCACCCTCTGCACTACCTTGTGTATGTATCTGTTTATGTAGTGGTTGAGGTCGAGGTCCTTGTCCTCGTCTCCGGGCGAGCCCCAGTCTATGAGATAAACCGGGATCCCCTTTTTAAGGAGCACCTCGACGACGCTTCTTCCGGGCATGAGGTCGAGTATGTAGGGTCTGTTAACGAGTGCGAATACCAGTATGAGGGGCGTTGAGCAGGCTTCCTCCGTCTGCGGGTAATAGTGCAGGAGCCTCAGCTTGTTCTCGGTGAATATCACCTCGTGCGGGCTCGTGCCCACTTCGACGTCCGGCGGATTTAGAAGCGTTATGTCGAGCGCCTTCAGGAATTTCTCCCTCGCCTTCTCTACTTTGTCTAAAGCTGGAATGAATTTTGTGGATTTTATCGTCATTTTTTTTCGGCCTCCCCGGCCCTTGATTTTTGAATGCCGGCCGTGCGTCGTATGAAATTACGGATATGAGCGGTGCCCGTTTATTTCTTCTTCCGCGTGCTTGCGGCGGGCGGCGGTGTGCTTACATCGTCCAGCTTGTCGGTAAGATCGTTGATTTTTTCCTCGAGGTTGTTTATCGAAGAGAGCACACGCTCAATGTCGGTCTTGGTCGGGAACCTCATGTTCCTGAGCACCTTCTCGGCGGCTTCGTCGAAGCGCTTCTTGAGGTCGGACGATCCCTCGACGGCCTTTCCTATGTTTGCGGCGAAAAGGGGGCTGTTCACCCACTTCTCCAGTATCTCCGAGGACGATTTTTCCCAGGCGTCGTAAAACTTTTTATACTGCTCCATGGGGTCGTAATCTTCCGCCTCTTCGACGCCGGTTTTTACGATCGGGTTTTTCTTCCACACGTCCATGGCCTCGGACATGGTCTTTTCCCACGCCTCGTAAAGTTTCTTGTATTGCTCTGAATAATCGAAGCTTTCGCTGCTCATTATTTCTTCTCCTTGGCTTTTCTCGCCGGTTTCTTGGCCGCGGTTCTCTCGGTCGCGGTCTTGGCGGGCCTCGACTCAAGGCCCGCTATCTTCTGTTCGAGCTCGGCTATTTTCGCTTCGAGCGAGTCTATCGTATCAACCAGGCGGTCCATCTCCATCCTTTGGGGCGAGCACCTGGTTTCGAGCGTCTGCTCTATAAAGCCGTGTATGTAGTCCTTGAACTCCGACGATTTTTCGACAGCCCTGTCCATGAGCGGGCTGTTCATCCATACGTCCATCATCTTGTTCGTGGACTCTTCCCACGATTCGTAGAGTTTCTTGAAGTATCCGAAGTAATACATTTCGGCGTACTCTTTCTGTTTGCTCACTACTTACCTCCGGCCCGATCGGCCATCCGATTTTATAAACTCGCTACCTATATTATACTATATAACCCCGTCCGGGGAGAAACCCCCGGGCCAGGTCTTATTTAATGCGAGAGCGAGCTCACGAACCTGTCCATGGCGGAAAAAGCCCTCTCCGCCGACTTCTGATTCAGGTCCAGTAATTCCTTCGTATAATTGTCGGAGGCTTTCTTAACGGCCGCGAAGCATCTGTTCTGGATTTCGAGCAGAAGGTCGAGCCCTCCGCCGATGTCCCACCTGGGGTACTCGCCGGGCATCGAGCCGATTGCGGACTTGACCTGCTCGGCGTATTCCTTCTGTATCCTGTTCAAATGCTCCAGCTGCGAATCCATGAACCGCTTATTCTCCTCTATCAACGAATGAGCAGCGTCGAGTCCTATGAGATAGTTTTCCTTTGCTATCCCGCTTATCTCTTTAAGAGCCTCACCGGAATTTCCGTTTGTAACCACTTCCGGGGTTACCGTCTTCTGCGCTTTACTTTTCGGCATGTGTTGACCTCTCCTTCAGTACAAATATAATCCGGCGAGGTCTTTTGTCAAGATTTTAGTTAGCAGTTGCACAATAATATTTCGTAATGATAGATATAGGATGCGTGCCGGGCTTTTCTCCAATCATAGCATTAGCGTAATTTCGGGATTTCTTGTGGATACGTGTGTAAACCTTGTTCGGCAGGCCCCGAAAACTGCATATTTGCCGCCGTCCCTGTAAATGCAGCCTCAAAACGGTAACCATATACCCATGATCCGGCTCCTTCCAGGCCTTGTCCTCCTTTTCGGGCTTCTGATTCACGCCGCACCGGTGCACTCCCAGCCGGCGGCTCCGCCCGGGGCGGCCGCCGATACCGGGCTTCCTCCCGGCGGCGAAACCTCCGTCGGGTGCCTTCTTCCCCTTAGCGGAAAGTACGCGCCCGTCGGCGAGAGGGCGCTCAAGGGCATACTCACGGCGGCGGCGCAGGGCCCGGACGGTTACAGGCTCATAGTGAAGGACATCGGCAGCGAGGGGCAGAACCTTGCGTCGGCCCTCGACGAGCTCCTCGCCGTGCCCGGCCTCTCCTTCATAATCGGCCCCATCCCCTCTTCCTACGCCGCCGCCGCTGCGCGGGCCGGCCGCGCAAAAGTCCCCATGATAATATTCCCCGCCTCGGAAAGCGAATCCCGGGGCGGCCCGTATGTCGTCGAGTTCTTCTACCCGCTCGAAGAGCAGGCGAAGGTCCTCTCCTCCTACGCGGCCCGCGATCTCGGGGCGCGCGCGTTCGGAATCCTCTACCCCGAAACCCCCGCCGGAAGGGAGCTCGCCGCGCTTTTCAGGGAAGCCGCCACGGGATCGGGCGGTAAGATAGTCTACGAAAAGGGCTATCCCCCGGGGGCGGCCGACCTCTCCGGCGAAGCGGAGTGGATAGCCTCCATAAAACCCGACGCCATGTTCATACCCGACGGGGCTTCGGTCTCCGCCGAAATCATACTCCGCCTCAAGCAAAACCCCCGCCTCTCGGACGTCCTCTTCCTCGGCCCCGCGACGTGGAACAGTCCGCTCTTCCTAAAGCTCGCCGGCGGCGGGATCGACGGCTTCGTCTACAGGGCCGTCTATACCGACTTCTTTCACTTCGGCGACGGCGGCTGGCTCCGCTTCGGTAAGGATTTCGAGACGCAGCACGGTGAGAAGCCGGGCTCATTCGAATACCTTATATACGGCGGCGTTTCTCTCATGTTAAAAGCGGCGGACGGCGGTGGCGGCGACGGCCGGTCGTTCCTCGAATCGCTCGAAAAGCTCGCTTCGTCTCCGGAATATAGAGTAAAGAGGGATAAGGCCGGGAGCCTTCGAATATCCCCCCTCCCGAGGATCCTCTCCGTTAGCAGGGGAGAGATTATCGAGATAATGAAGGTGAGGTAAAAGCGGGAGCGGAATGGCTCGCCGGACTAATACTCCAGGAAATCGTGCTGGCCCGGCGATATATAGCCGATTACGAATAGCGTGAACAGGATTATCCCGAAGCCGAGGACGGCGCCGAAGGCCGCCTTCTTCCCTTTCCAGCCCGAAGACAGCCTGCCGTGAAGGAGTATCGCGTAAAGGAGCCAGGTCACCATCGACCAGGTCTCCTTCTGCCCCCACACCCAGTACTCTCCCCATATCTCCTTTGCCAAAAGGAGCCCCAGCGCAAGCCCGAGCGTCAGCAGCGGAAATCCGGAAAGAAGGCATATGTGATTTATCCTGTCTAGCGTGGTGAGCGACGGCAGTTTCCGGAGGAAGCTGCCCACGTGCTTCGATTTAATCTTCCTCTCCTCGAATATGTACAGCACCCCCGATATGAAAGCCACCGTGAAGAGCGCCTCTCCCAGGAGTATAAGCACTATATGCACGAGCACCCACGGGTTCGTGAGCGAGGGGTCGTGCTCTATCATCCCCTTGGGCAGTATAACGTGCGGCAGCGTCATGATAAAAGCCAGGGGCGAGACGAAGGTCCCGATTATGGGGGCGTTGAACTTAAGCTGCGATCCTATGAACGCTATGGTGATGAAAAGGGCGAAGAGGTAAAGCGTGGTGTCGAGCCCGCCGGCTATGGGGATGCCCCTCACGAATAATATGCCGAGGCTCGCCGCCTGAAATACGGTCCCGAGGACTACTATGTAGAACCCTATCCTGAGCCCGCTTTTCTGGTTCATGAAAAGGTAGCCCATGTAAAATAAGGTGGCCACGAAGTAGCAGAGAACAGGAATCCAGTAAAAGTCCATGTCTATATTCTATTAATCGTTGTCGTTAAATACAATAAAAGCTTCTGAATTATGAAACTTTCAGGTCTGTCCGGCGCCGGGCGGGACTGCCCGGAATGGCGGGTGGCGCGTGCCGGTCAGGAATACGCCGCCTGTTTCAGGATTTCGGTCTGGTAATAGGCCGTCAGGGCATCGACCAGCTCGTCGAGCTCCCCGTTCAGTATAGCCTCTATCTTATATAAGGTAAGCCCGATCCTGTGGTCCGTTATCCTGCCGTCCCTGTAGTTATAGGTCCGTATCTTCTCGCTCCTGTCCCCCGTACCGACGAGGCTCTTTCTCGCGCTGGCTATCTCGTTCCTCCGCTTCTCCTCTTCCATCTCGTAGAGCTTCGCCCGGAGCATCCTCATCGCGTGGGCCCTGTTCTTGTGCTGAGACCTCTCGTCCTGGCACTGTACGACTATTCCCGTCGGGAGGTGCGTTATCCTTATCGCCGAGTCGGTCTTGTTCACGTGCTGCCCGCCCGGCCCGGACGCCCTGTAGGTGTCGATCTTGAGCTCCTTCTCGTCTATGTCCACCTCTACCTCGTCCGGCTCGGCAAGGATCGCGACCGTGGCGGTGGACGTATGGATCCGCCCGCTGGTCTCCGTGGACGGCACCCTCTGCACCCTGTGCACGCCGCTCTCGTACTTCATGCGGCTGTAGACGTTCTTCCCCTCTATCGCGGCCACCACTTCCTTTATCCCGCCTATGCCCGTCTCGCTTATGCTTATCACCTCGACCTTCCACCTTCTGGCCTCGGCATACTTCGAGTACATCCTGAAGAGGTCCGCCGCGAACAGGGCCGCCTCGTCGCCGCCGGTGCCGGCCCTTATTTCGAGGAAGACGTTTTTTGCGTCGTTAGGGTCCTTCGGCAAGAGCAGTGTCCTGAGCTCGTTTTCGAGCCGGGCCAGCTCTCCCTCCAGCTCCTCGAGCTCCTCGCGCGCAAGCTCCCCGAGGTCCCTGTCCTTCAGAAGGGCCCTGTTCTCCTCTATTGTTTCGAGCGTTTTCTTATAGCTCCTGTACGTCTCGACTATCTCGTCGAGGTCCGAAAGTTCCTTGGAATACTTATGAATTTCCGTCGGACTGATGTCGGGACTGTTTAAATTTCGCTCTATTTCGAGGTACTTTTGCTCGACTTCCTCGAGCCGCTTGAGCATACCGGTTTCTGGCATTTCAGCCTAATATCATCACACATCTTGCATAAATTTCAAGATAAGATTAAACTTGTGATGTGTAAGACAATGGAAACAATGGATATTCTAGAAGGCAAAATCAAAGAGGCTTTGTCGAGGAAAACAAAGCTCGAGGTGGAGCATAAAAACCTACTTGAGGAAGTGTCGAAACTCAGGGATAGTGTGAAGAAACTGGAAAAGGAAAGAGACGAAATAAGGCAGAAGCTCGACAGGGTTATAGAGAAGGTCGAGATATATTTGAGCAGGTCAGAGGCATAGGTTGAAGCGTCTTAAAATAAAGTTTTTCGACATCGAGTATTTCATTAAAACAGATGCCGAAGAGAGTTACGTTCAGGAGATAGCTTCTTATCTCGAACAGAAGATAAAGGAAATCTCCGGCCAGGAGGGCGGCGCCGCCGTGCCCAGGCCGGTTTTGCTTGCCATGCTGAAGATTACAGACGATTACTTCAAGCTACTGAAGGACTTCAAGGAATTTAAAGAAAGTGCAGAAGAGAGATCTAACAGATTGGTCAAAATATTGGATAACTCCCTCAACGATAAAGAAACATTCGGTTTGGACGAAGGCGTTCTTAGAGAAGGGCTCGGAAGAGAAGAGCTGGAAGACTCGTATAAATACAGATGATTTTGAAAAGGCTGAAGAGCTCCATTCCGTTCCCGAGGCAGGGGGTTTAAATCTTTCCAGAGAGAAAGATTCCGTCCGCTCTTTTGTTCTGGATCTGAGGATAAACAGCCGCCGTGAAGACCTCGCGCTCAAAAGCGGGTCCATATTCCGGAGGCTCGCCGCACTCGAATGCTACAGGGCAGCGGCCCGCGTAGCCCTTTATTTTCCAGTCAGAAACGAAGTCGATACATCCGCAATTTTCAGCGACGTAATCGCCTCCGGCAAGGAGGCTTATTTCCCCGTAGCCCGGCAAGGTAATCTCGTATTCCGGAGGGTGAGCGATTTGTCCGGGCTCTCCCCCGGCGCTTACGGTATTCCCGAGCCGCCGGCCTCGGCCCCGGCGGCCGACGTCTCGGGGCTCGACCTCGTCCTCGTTCCCGGCGTGGCTTTCGACGTTTCGGGAAACAGAATCGGCTACGGGAAGGGATATTACGACCGCGCGTTGTCCTCGGTCCCGCGCGGAAAGAGAATTGCCCTCGCGTACGGCTTTCAGGTGCTGAAATCCGTACCCCTGGGGGAGCATGACCTTGGCTGCGGTATGGTAATAACGGAGTCGGGGGTGTTTATTGCAAGAGAATAACAGGAGGTAGCCAAAATGTCTGCATGGATAATAGCGGCCGTGTTCGCGGCCGTGGCTTTCGTGCTGGGTTTTTTGCTTCATCACCTTTACAGACAAATGGAACTTAAAAAGAAAATTGGTCTAAAAAAGGACGAAGCCGAAATCATCATCGAAAATGCCAGAAAGGAAGCGGAAAAGGTAAGGATTCAGGGTGAATTAAAAGCAAAGGAGATAGTAGAAAAGAAGACGTCGGAAATAGAGTTCGAGGTAAGGGAGAAACAAAAAGAGCTGTTCAAGGCCGAAAAAAGGATCCAGAAGCGTGAAGAGGTACTCGACAAGAAGTACGAAGCGGTAGAAAAAAGGGAATCCGAAACGGCACGAAAAGAACGTGACCTAATCTCCAGGGATGAGGCCCTTTCCGACAAGCAGAAGGAGCTCGATTCCGTAATAGACGAAGCAAGGAAGAAAATAGAAGACATAGCCGGCATGACGCAGGAGGCCGCGAAGAACGAGCTCGTAAACATCATAGAAGACGAGGCACGCCACGAGGCCGCCAGGAAATTAAAACAGATAGAAGAGCAGCTCAACGAGGACGCCGAGCGCAGGGCCAAGGACATAATCGCCCTCGCCATACAGAAATACTCCGGCGAGTACACGAGCGAAAAGACCATCTCCGTCGTAAACCTCCCGAACGACGACATGAAGGGGAGGATTATAGGCCGCGAGGGCAGGAACATAAGGTCGATAGAGGCGAGAACCGGGGTAGACATTATAATCGACGATACCCCCGAAACGGTGGTCGTCTCGTCGCTTAACCCCATAAGGCGGGAAATAGCGAGGATATCCCTCGAAAAGCTCATCAACGACGGCAGGATACACCCGGCCCGCATAGAAGAGATAGTCTCCGACGTCGAAAAGGAAGTCGAGCGCGAGATCCAGAAGGCCGGCGAGGCGGCGCTCTTCGACCTCGGCATCCCGTCGATGCATCCCGAGCTCGTAAAGCTCGTCGGAAGGCTCAAGTACAGGACGAGCTACTCCCAGAACATACTTAACCACTCCATAGAGGTCGCGTTCATTTGCGGCATACTCGCCGCCGAGATCGGGTACGACGTAAAGCTCGCCAAGAGGGGAGGGCTCCTTCACGACATCGGCAAGGCCGTAGACCACGAGATCGAGGGCTCCCACGTCGACATCGGCGAGGACCTCGTCCGGAAATACGGCGAGCCCAAGGAGATAATAGAGGCCGTCGCCATGGCGCACGACCCTCACCCGCAGCTCCTCCTCGCCATTCTCGTCCAGGCGGCGGACGCCATCTCGGCCGCCCGTCCCGGCGCGAGGAGGGAGACGTACGAAGCCTACGTCAAGCGTATCAACGACATCGAGAGCATCGCGGGCTCGTTCCGCGGCGTCGAGAAGTGCTACGCCATACAGGCGGGCCGCGAGGTCAGGGTGATAGTCGAAAGCTCCAAGGTCAACGACGAAGAGGGCGCGCTCCTCTCGCACGAGATAGCGAAGAAGATAGAGCGCGAGGTCGCCTACCCGGGCCAGATAAAGATAACGGTAATAAGGGAAGTGAGGTCCACGGCCTTCGCGAGCTAAATATAAGGCCGTCCGTAAATACCGGAAAAACGCCCGCGGCAGTCACCAGCCCGGCCCTAAAATACAAAACCCGCCGGTCTCTCATCAGAGGCCGGCGGGTTTTTTTGTTGTCTGTTTTTTATTCGTTCGGGTTATACCGCTTTCTTGCCGAGCGCGCCCTTGGCCGCCGCGAGCCTCGCTATCGGCACCCTGAAAGGCGAGCAGCTCACGTAATCGACGCCGACGGCGTTCGAATACTCTATGGACTGCGGGTCGCCTCCGTGCTCGCCGCATATTCCGACTTTAAGCCCCGGCCTTACGCTCCTTCCCTTCTGTATGGCGAGCTTCATGAGCTCTACGACGCCCATGTCGAGCGTCAGGAACGGGTCCTTCTCCATTATCGTGACTTCCTTTCCGTTGAGCGCGACCTTGTTGTTCATGTAGGTCTTTATTATCTTCCCCGAGTCGTCCCTCGAAAGCCCGAACAGCATCTGCGTAAGGTCGTTCGTCCCGAAGGAGAAGAACTCGGCCTCGGTCGCTATCTGGTCTGCGGTAACGGCGGCGCGCGGCACCTCTATCATGGTGCCTATCTTGTACTGGATTTTCTTCTTCGAGCCGGCGAGGACTTCCTTCGCCACCTCTTCTATAACGTCCTTCTGTGACTTCATCTCGGTAACCATCGACACGAGCGGCACCATTATCTCCGGCAGCACCTTTTCGCCCTCCTCGGCCACCTCTCTCGCGGCCTCCAGAATAGCCCTCGCCTGCATCCTCGTGATGTCCGGGATCAGTATTCCGAGCCTGCATCCCCTGAGCCCGAGCATGGGGTTGAATTCGTGTAGCTCCTCCACCCTTTCCAGGAGGAGTCTTTTCTTTTCGAGAAGATGGGACGATCCCTTCTTACGCTCCAGCTCTTTTATTTCGAGCTTGAGCTCGTCACGCTTTGGAAGGAACTCGTGGAGCGGCGGATCGAGGAGCCTTATTGTAACCGGGTACCCCTTCATGTTCCTGAAGAGCTCCTTGAAGTCCTTCTTCTGCATCGGGAGGAGCTTCGCAAGGTACTTGGCCCTCTCCTCGGGCGTCTGCGAGAGGATCATGTCCTGCATTATGCCTATCCTGTCCTTGGCGAAGAACATGTGCTCCGTCCTGCAGAGCCCTATGCCCTCGGCCCCGAACCTGTAGGCTATCTTCGTATCCTCCGGGGTGTCGGCGTTCGTCCTTACGCCGATGGTCCTTGTCTTGTCGGCCCATCCGAGTATCGTCGAGAATATCCGGTAATTCTCCGATTCCTCGGGCCTGAGCTTGTCCTCCACCACCTGTATTATGTCCGACGGTATCACGGGGACGTGGCCCGAATACACCTTGCCCACGAACCCGTCGAGGGATATGTAATCCCCCTCCTTCACCTTATACTCGCCCGAGTGGAAACACTTCTTCTTCTCGTCGATTATTATGTCCTCTGCCCCGACGATACATACCTTCCCCATCTGCCTTCCGACGACGGCCGCGTGGCTCGTCCTTCCGCCCCTGGCGGTGAGGACTCCCTCGGACGCCGCCATTCCCTTTATGTCGTCGGCGCTCGTCTCTTTCCTGACGAGTATCACCTTAAACCCCTCTCCCCTCATCTTTACCGCTGTGTCGGCGTCGAGCGCCACCTTTCCGGATACCGCTCCGGGCGATGCCGCGAGCCCGCTCGCGATCTCGCTCTGCTTCTCCCTGGCGACAGGGTCGAATATCGGGAAGAGGAACTGCTCCAAATGCTCGGGCTCTATCCTCGTCAAGGCCTCTTCCTTTGTAATGAGCTTTTCCTTTACCATGTCGTATGCAATTCGGAGGGCGGCGAGGCCGGTCCTCTTTCCGTTACGCGTCTGGAGGAAATAAAGCTTTCCCTTCTCTATGGTGAACTCGAAGTCCTGCATGTCCTTGAAATGATTTTCGAGTATCTTCGCGATCTTCACCAGCTCCTTGTAAACCTTGGGAAGCTCGCGCTCGAGCTCCTCTATGTGCTTGGGCGTCCTTATTCCGGCGACGAGGTCCTCGCCCTGTGCGTTCATGAGGCACTCGGCGTAAAGGCTCTTCTCGCCGGTGGCGGGGTCCCTAGTAAAGCCGACCCCCGTTCCCGAATCGTCGCTCATGTTGCCGAACACCATCGCCTGCACGTTCGCGGCCGTGCCTATGTCGTCCGGTATGCCGTACTGCTTCCTGTAAAAGATCGCCCTCTGGTTGTTCCACGAGAGGAACACGGCGTTTATCGCCATGTAGAGCTGGTCCAGGGGGCTCTGGGGGAAGTCCTTTTTCGTCTTCGACTTCACGAGCTGCTTCGATTTCTTTATCACTTCCTTTACGACTTCAGGGGTGAGCCTGGTGTCGTCCTTTATGCCCGCCTTCCTTTTCACCTCGTCGAATATGTGCTCGAACTCCTCCTTGTCTATTCCCAGGACGACGTCCGAGAACATCTGGACGAGCCTTCTATAGGCGTCCCACACGAACAGCGGGTTATCGGTCTTCCGCGAAAGCCTTTCGGCCGTCTCGTCGTTGAGCCCGAGGTTAAGTATCGTATCCATCATTCCCGGCATGGAGAACTTCGCCCCCGAGCGGACCGAAACGAGAAGAGGGTTGTCCGGGTCGCCGAACTTCTTGTCTATCAGCTTTTCGAACTTCCCGAGGTTCTGCTCTATCTCCTTTACGATCCCCGCCGGCAGCTTCCCGCCGTTATCGTAGAATTCCTTGCACGCTTCGGTGCTTATCGTGAATCCCGGAGGCACGGGTATGCCTATCCTGGTCATCTCGGCCAGGCCGGCGCCCTTGCCGCCGAGGAGGTCCTTCATATCCCCCTTTCCTTCAGCCTTTCCGTTTCCGAATAGATATACGAATTTCTTCATTGCCGCTTCCTTCTGGTATAGAGTTTGATTTTAAGCCCTGTGGTTAATCCATAGTTTTCTCTTTTACGTGCTCAGCTTCGAGAAATCGGCTATCGTGAAAAAGAGCTCCCTGATTTCCCCGAGCATCGAAAGCCTGTTCCGTTTCAAATCCTCGTTCTTGTCCATGACCATCACGTTGTCGAAGAACCTGTCGACGGGCTCCTTGAGGTTCTTCATAACGGCCAGTGCGCCTTTATAATCCCTTTCGGCTATCCTTTCCCCGGCCCCGCTCCGCGCGGACTCGAAAGAAGTAAAGAGCTCCCTTTCGACGGGCTCCGCGAAAAGCGCTTCGCTCACTTCGCCCGCGGGTTGCCCCTTTACGATATTCACGACGCGCTTGAATGCAATACCGAGCGATTCGAAATCCGGGGCGCTCCTGAATTCCGCGAGCGCCTCTATCTTTCTCCTGGTCTCGACCATGTCGCCGAACCCCGCGCTTATAACTGCATCAACGACGTCCTGCGGAAAGCCGTCCGCGATCATGAGGTTCCGGAACCTCTCCCTCACGAAATCCATTATCCCGCCGAGGGTCTCGTCCCCCTTCCCGCCGAACTTCCCTCCTGCGCGGTCCTCTATCGCCCTTATCCCGGCCCTGAAAAGGGCCTCCGGGTCGAGGGCGAATCCTTTTTCGAGAACTATATTTATTATTCCTATCGCCTGCCGCCTGAGCGCGTAGGGGTCCGAAGCCCCCGTCGGCACTAGGCCGGCAATGAAGCACGCCGATATCGTGTCGGCCTTGTCGGCGATGCTGAGTATCGATCCCGTAATCGTCTCCGGGAGGTCCCCTGCGCGCGAGGTCGGCATGTACTGCTCTTCTATCGCCCTCGCTACTTCCTCTTTTTCGCCGGCGAGCCTCGCGTAGTATTTCCCCATGATGCCCTGGAGCTCCGGGAACTCGAAGACCATCTGCGTCGCGAGGTCGGCCTTCGACAGCTCGGCCGCGCGCACTGCATCGGCGGCCGCCTCTTCGTGCCCGATCGATTCCGCTATCGCTCCGGCGAGCTCTTTCAGCCTTTCGGTCTTGTCGTAATAGCTTCCGATCTCCGAGAGGAAAACCATTCCCTTGAGCTTTTCGAGGCATGATTCGAGCCCCGTGTTCCTGTCTTCGTCGTAAAAGAACCTCGCGTCGGTGAACCTCGCCCTTATGACCCTCTCGTTGCCTTTCGAAACGACGCCGCTGTCTTTAACCCTGGTTCCCGAAACGAATATAAAATGCGGAAGGAGCTTCTCCGGCTCCGCCTTTGAGAATACCGCGAAATATTTTTGGTGGTTCTTCATAACGCTTATGAGAACCTCTTTCGGGAGCTCGAGGAAATCCTTCTCGAAATCCCCCTTCAGAACGACGGGATACTCTACGAGATAATTCACCGTTTCTAAGAGCTCCGGGTCGTCCTCGACTGTCCCGCCTATAGACTCCGCGAGCCTCCTCACGTCTTCCCTGATTATGCCCTTCCTCTTCTCCTGATCTAAAACGACGAACCCCTCTTCGAGCCCGCGGGAATAATCCTCCCACCCTGCTGCCTTAAAGGGCCTCGGGCTTATGAACCTGTGCCCGCGGCTTTTATTCCCGCTCTTCACGTCGCCGAGCGCGAACGAAATCGTCTTCCCGCCGCAAACGGCCAGGATCCACCTTATCGGCCTTGCGAAGGTTACGTCCCCGTCTCCCCACTTCATCGATTTTCTAAAAGGTATTGATGTGATTATTTCAGGTAACAGCTGTTTGAGTATTGCGTCGGTTTTTTGTCCCTTGACCTGCCTTATCACCGCCAGAAGCTCGCCTTTGTCCCTTCTCACTCGGACGAGGTCGCCCACGTCCACGCCCTGTGATTTCGCGAACCCGAGTGTCGCCTTCGTCGGGTTCCCCTCCGCGTCGAAAGCTATCCTCACGGGCGGCCCGTAGGACTCGACGGCCCTGTCCTCCTGCTTTTCGGTGAGCCCCGTCACTCTTAAGACGAGCCTCCTCGGCGTGCCGAAGGCCTCGGCGGCCTCGAACGGAACGGCGCTTTCCCCGAGCTTCCTCGCCGCTATGGAAGCCAGGCTCTCTATCGCGTCGTTCATGAATCCCGCAGGAATTTCTTCTGTCCCTATCTCCAGTATCAGCTCTTTGCCCATGGATCTTTTAAAGCCAGGGGATATCCCATCGCCTCCCTTTGTCTCAGGTATCCCTCGGCGCACATCTTCGCGAGTGCCCTCACCTTTCCTATGTACGATGCCCTCTCGGCGACGCCTATAGCGCCCCGGGCGTCCAGCAGATTAAACGTATGCGAGCATTTAAGACAGTAGTCGTACGCAGGAAGGGGCAGCTCCTTTTGCGCCAGCTTCCTCGACTCGGCTTCGAATTTATCGAAAAGGTCCCGGAGCATCCCCGGGTCCGATTCCTGAAAGTTATACGTCGAAAATTCGTACTCGTCCCTGTGGTGTATCTCGCCGTATGTAACCCCTTTCGTCCATTCGAGGTCGTACACGCTCTCGACCCCCTGGAGGTACATGGCGATCCTCTCCGTCCCGTACGTAAGCTCGGCGGAAACGGGCTTTAAGTCTATGCCCCCCGCCTGCTGAAAGTACGTGAACTGCGTTATCTCCATGCCGTCGAGCCACACTTCCCACCCGAGCCCCCACGCTCCCAGCGTCGGCGACTCCCAGTCGTCCTCGACGAACCTTATGTCGTGCGCGAGCGGGTCTATCCCCAGGTGCCGGAGGCTGTCGAGGTAGAGCTCCTGGACGTTATCGGGCGACGGCTTTATTATCACCTGGAACTGGTAGTAGTGCTGAAGCCTGTTCGGGTTCTCCCCGTACCGCCCGTCCGTCGGGCGCCTCGATGGCTCCACGTAAGCCACGTACCACGGCTCAGGGCCGAGACACCGGAGGAACGTCGCGGGGTGAAAGGTCCCCGCTCCCTTCTCCGTGTCGTAGGGCTGCACTATGATGCACCCTTTTTTCGCCCAGTAGCTCTGGAGTGAAAGTATCAGTTCCTGAAAAGTCATCTATAAAACCCTATCGGATAAAATCCTTCCTTCCCGAAAAAATTCGACGGAAAATAATACCATTATATAAATTTTTTGGAAATCCATAGCGAAGACAATCTTCATCACCGGCCGGAATGCGGCGTTTTTCATTCCATGAAACCGGGCGGCCGGGCCGTTCTGATTCTCTCCCCGGTTCCTCGTAGACAAACCCCGCCCCTCAGGTATCTTTCAAACCCGTCATGGCGAAGACGACGTACAAAAGCTCAGGGGTCGATATAGACGCCGGAAACCTCTTCGTCGAGCTCATAAAACCGCTCGCGAAATCGACTTCCAACAAGAACGTCCTCGGTAAAATAGGGGGTTTCTCGGGCGCTTACGAGCTGCCCTTGGGCAGGTATAAAAAGCCGGTGCTCATGGCGGCGACAGACGGCGTCGGCACGAAGCTCAAAATAGCCTTCATGACGGGCAGGCTGGACACTGTCGGCATAGACCTCGTCGCCATGAACGTGAACGACCTCGTCGCATGCGGCGCCAAGCCTCTATTCTTTCTGGATTACCTCGCAACCTCGAATCTAAAACCGAAAGAAGCCGCCGAGATTATAAAAGGCATAGTCGCGGGCTGCAAGGCAGCCGGGTGTGCGCTCCTCGGGGGCGAGACGGCCGAAATGCCCGGGTTCTATAAAAACGGCGAGTTCGACCTCGCGGGCTTCGCGGTCGGCGTTATCGACAAGGACGATATTATAGACGGCTCCCGCGTAAAGGCCGGCGACGCCGTGATAGGCCTCCCGTCGAGCGGCCTTCACTCGAACGGCTACTCCCTTGCAAGGAAGGTCCTCCTCGAAAGGAAAAAGCACGAGCTCTCCGATACGCCCGGGCCGCTCTCGCGCACCCTCGGCGAGGAGCTCCTCGAACCCACGCGCATATACGTAAAAACGATTCTCAAGCTGAGGCGGGAATTTCAGATTAACGCCGCCGCGCACATCACCGGCGGCGGCCTCCTCGAAAATATCCCCCGCGTGCTTCCCAAAGGGTGCGCCGCCTCGCTCGATTCCTCCAAATGGAAGATGCCCCCCGTTATGGACCTCATCGAAAGGGAAGGGCGGATCGAGCGCGAAGAGATGCTCCGTACGTTTAACTGCGGCGTCGGGATGATAATCGTGGTGCCTTCCGAAACTGCGGCCGCGGTTTTGAAGAAGCTCCGCGGCATGAAGGAAAAGGCCTCGGTCATAGGCGAGATAATAAAGAAACGCCCGCGCGGCGCGGGCGTAATCGTGTCGTAGTTATCAGCCCTACCTTATAAACCCGCCGAACTCGTATATGAACGTGGCCTTTATGTTAAGGACCTCGAGCGAGCCCCACGCTTCGGGGAAGGGGGCGAAAGGCGACGCCGCCCTTATGGCCCGCATCGCCTCCTGGTCGAGCCGCGCGTATCCCGAGGATCTCAAGAGCTCTATATTTGCCAGCTCCCCGTTCCTCTTTATGGTGAAGACGAGGTACAACTGGCCCTGCTCCCCGCGTATGCGCGATTCCTGCGGGTATCCCCAGACGCCCTCTATCTGCCTCTTCAGCTTGGCGAAGTAAGAGATGTACTTATACTCCGTCGTGCTGAGCTCGACGGTATCCTCTCTCTTGTTGACGTCTCTCGCGCCCAGGTAGTCCTGCGTGTTCCTCGATTCCTGGGGAAACGTGCTCGGAACGCCGCTGAAAAGGTCCTCCCTCGTTATCTCCGAGGGGTCCTTCGTCGGCGTCTTTTCCCGCGCCGGTTCCTTCGTGGTGGTTTCTTTCTTGAGCTCTTCACGCGGGAGCGCCGCCAGCGCATCCTTTCTCATCTGCTCCTCTTTCTCTACCTGCTTCTTCACTTCCTCGCGCTTGGCGACCTTGGCTTCGGGCTTCTTTTCCGGCTTCTTTTCGACGGGTTTTTCTTTCTTTACCTGGGGCTTCGGCTGTGGTGCGGGGGGGACGGCCGGCACAGGCTGCGCCGGTACGGACGGGGCTCTCTTCGTAAACTTGTCGCGCGTCTTTTCTTCGGGCGCGTCGTGAGACCTCTCCGCGAGACGCTTCGTCTCCTTGGGAGGCTTCGTCTCCTTTTCTTTCGGGACCGGTATATCGGTTATTTCGATGTATTCAGGCTGCTTTTTTTCTTCCTTGGCGACCTTCGGAGCCAAATCCAGCTGGTGGATGACAAAAAATATGAGTAAAAGCAGGTGAAACAGGACGGAGCCGATAATAAAAGGCAGGAGATCGCCCTTTTTCTTCCGCCGCTTGTGCCTTATGTGTATCTGCCTCACGGATTATAATGATACCACTGGGTATTCCCCGATTCTATTGTCCTCAGGGCTCTTTTTCACTAAAGTTGACAATCAGCTTTAATATCGCGGAGTTCCATCCACGGGGCCCCGGGGCGTCCGCGACGGCCATCCCGGTGATGCTGACCCTCTCGTCGTATCCCCCGTCCGGCTTCCGGACGAGAATCGGTATGTCCACCGTCTTCAGCATCGGGAGGTCGTTCAGGCTGTCCCCGATTCCTACGGTCTCGACGACGCCCCATTCCTTCACGTACAGCCCCTTCAGTATGGAAACGGCCTTCCCCTTGTCGCTTTGCCCCAGTATGTGATGGAATCTCCCGCCCTGCGTATGCCTGAGCCCGCGTTTTTCGATTTCGCGGATGACGGTCTCCTCCGCCTCGCTGCCCCCGCCGACGACGAACGGCTCCCCGTATTCCCGCTCCCTGACGAGTCCGGCGTCCTCTTTGCCGAGCCCCGTGAGCTTCACCACTTCCTCGACGCCCATATCCGAGACGCCCCTTATCTCCATGCCGGTCCCGCGGCGTATATCCCCGAGCGCCCGGGCGAGCTCCGCGTGCGGGGTCCCGAGCTCGATTACGAGATACCCGTCTTCCTTCCTGTCGTATACGAAATCCCCGCCGAAATATCCCTCGGGGACGAATATGGCGCCGCCGTTCTCGGAAATGAACGGGTCGTCGTTCCCCGCAAGCCGCCTCCACTTCTCTATCTCGGCCCTGGTCTTGCTCGTAGTGAATACGACGGGGATGTTCTCCGATTCGAGCGCCGCCAATGCCTCCCGGGCGGGCTCGAACGAGTACGTATCGTGGTCGAGCAGCGTTCCGTCGAGGTCCGTGAACAGGACGAGCCTAGGCATTGTCCTTCTCTACGGCGTCCTTAAGCTGATCGAGTATGTCGGGAATTGCCGAAGTGACCCTGCTCCAGTTCGGGATGAGCGGCGAGCCCAGCGGGTCTTCGAGGAACTGATGGCTCGCGATCCTTATCCCCTTGGCGAACGTCTCCACGGCGAGCCCCTCGTCGTGCCTGTCGAAGAAAAGGCCGTTTATGGCTGCGTCGTCCTCGTACATCTTTATAGTGTCCTGCGCGATCTTAAGATAAGTGACGAGAAGCGTGTTGAATATGTTGTCCGAGAATACGACCCCCTCGGACGAAAGCGTCCTGAAGAGCGACTGCGATATGTCTGCGCACATCTTGAGGAGCCCCCCCTTCTGGTCGTCGGGCGAGACTTCCTGGTGCTTGTGGTCGTAATTGTCCGCAAGGTCCACCTGGCACACCCTCTTTAAGGAAACGTTCCTGAACACCTCCGCGAGCGAGCCCACTTCGAGCCCCCAGTCGGCCGGGATCCTGTTCACCCTCACGAGGTCCGTCCTCATCGAGAACTCCCCGGCCAGCGGATACCTGAAGCTGTCCAGGTATTCCAGGAACGGCAGGTGCCCGAATATCTTTTTAAGCGCCCTCACGACGGGGGATATAAAAAGCCGGGTCACCCTTCCGAACATCCTGTCCGTAACCCTCGAATAGTAGCCCTTACAGAACTCGTAATCCATGTTCGGGTTCGCGAGCGGGTAACAGAGCCTCGCCAGAAGCTCGCGCGAATACGTCAGGATGTCGCAGTCGTGAAGGGCTATCACCTCGCTCTTCTCGCCGGCGAGGACGTATCCGTACGCTATCCACGCGGCCCTTCCTTTTCCGGGGTCGCCCGCATGAAGACGGTTCTCTTTCAGGAGATTGAATACGGACGTCATCCTCTCCCCGTCGTCCCATATTATCTTGTAGTTCTGGGGCAGGATCGAAAAATAATCCTGCGCGTGCCTGAACTCGGCCTCGTTCGCCCTTCCGAGCGTTATGACTATTTCGTTCAGGTATTTAACGTCCTTGAGCTTCTTCAATATGTCCTTGAGAGCTTTTCTCTTGAGCTCCGAGTAAAGGCACGGGAGGACGAGCGCGACGGGCCGCGTCTCGCAAAACTCTTCGAGCTCCTCTTCGAGCTGTGAAACGTTGTTCCTGTTAAGCCTGTGAAGTGTCGAAATCCTTTCCGATTGATAAAAGTCACTCATTCTAGTTGCCTCCGGACGTAGAAGGATAACATATACGTTATGGCCACCGTAACTTTTTCAGTGTTTCGGCCGAAATGGGGAGAATTAAAATTCCCGCACGGCGGGGGTTTGTCAAAATAAATATTTGACGCCGACGAGTCCGAGAACGAGAAGAACGAAGAAAAGTGTAACCAGTAAATTGAAATACTTGTCTATAAATGATTTTATGCCGGAGCCGAAGAAGTATATAAGCCCCGCTTCGAGAAAGAACCTCGCCGACCTCCCTATAACCGAGGCCGCTATCAGGGCAGCGAGGCTTATCTGGAACACCCCTGCGGTAACCGTAAAAACCTTGTACGGAATTGGAGTAACCGCCGCGGTAAGTACGGCGATAAAGGCGTTATTCTCATACTGCGTCCCGACGAGCTCGAACACCTCGCGGCTGAAAACGTATGCAAAGAAGAAATCGTCGACGAGCTCCCATATCGCCCATCCTATGAGATAACCGAATATGCCTCCCAGGACGGACATCGCCGAGCATATGGCGGCGTACCTGAAAGACCTCTCGGGCTTCCCCATGCAAAGGGCCATGAGCAGAGGATCCGGCGGAACCGGAAAAATCGAAGACTCGACGAACGATACCAGGGACAGCGCCGGCACCCCGTACCTCGTATCCGCCCACGCCAGCACCCAGTCGTATATCCTTCTTATCATGCTCAGGGCCTTTCGGGCAGGTCCCCCCTCAATTTGTCCAGAAATCCGTAATCCGTAAGGTCGAGGCTTATGGGGGTCACCGACACGTATCCGCTCTTGACGGCCGTTATGTCCGAGTTCTCTATGTCTACCGACCCGAGCTCGTACCCGCCGATCCAGTAATACTTCTTCCCGCGCGGGTCCACCTTCTCCACTATCGGCTCGCCGTAGATCCGCTTTCCCTGTCTCGTCACGAGCACGCCCCTTATGTCGCCCTGCGGCATGTGCGGCACGTTCACGTTAAGTATCGTCGCCGGCGGAAGCTTCGAGCGGAGAACGTACTCCGCTATGAGCTTCGAATAATAGGCCGCCGCCTCGAAATTAAAGTCCACCTTCGTCGCGAGCGAAACGGCAATAGACGGCACACCCAGGAGCGCACCCTCCATCGCTGCGCTCACGGTCCCCGAATACGTTATGTCGTCCCCCAGGTTCTCGCCCTTGTTTATCCCCGAGACGACGATATCGATTTTGCGGTCCTTGAGTATTCCGTTAACGGCGATGTTGATACAATCCGTCGGCGTCCCGTCCACTGTATAAACGTTGTCCGATATACGTTCTATCCTGAGCGGCCGGTAAAGGCTCAGCGAATGGCTCACGGCGCTCTGGTCCCTGTCCGGAGCGACCACGAACACCTCGCCCAGGTCCTTTAAAGTCTCGTGCAGCTTGTGAAGTCCTTCCGAATTTATTCCGTCGTCGTTAGATATAAGTATAGTGGGCGGCATGGCTGTTTCCGGCAAAGGCTCGGCCTAAAGCAATAGAAAATACACAATTACCCTCACGGGGCAAGTGCCGTGCGCGTAAATACTTTAACTCTCACTGAAAATATATCGTGGTCGGGGTGGCCGGAATCGAACCGGCGACCCTCGGCACCCCATGCCGATGCGCTACCAAGCTGCGCTACACCCCGCCTGATTAAACTGGATAGCCTGAGTTATAAAGGGGAAAACGAAACTTCATCCAAGATTCTGCTTTATGGACTTCAGCTCGCCCAGGATCTCATGCAGCAGAACGTTGACCTTCGTGCTGACCCGTTTCTGGCTGGCCTCTTCCTTGAGCTTTTTCTTCGCCCCGGCTATGGTGAAGTTCTGATCGTAAAGCATATTCTTGATCTTTATGATCGTGTGAATAGCTTCCCTGTCGTATAGCCTCTGGGACTTTCTCCTGATAGGCGCGATCTCCTCGAACTCGCTCTCCCAGTACCTGAGCACGTAGGGTTTTATTCCCGTGAAATCGCTCACTTCACCTATCCGGAAGTATATTTTATCCGGAAGACTGACTTCCGCCCTGTTCTGAAGCATAATGTAAAAATTAGACCACTTTATTATAAATGTCAAGTAAAGTTTATGAATTCCCTGAAGTCTTGAAAGCCCCCGCAGCCGCGTTTTTTCAGCTTTGGCTTACGCTCGTAAACCTCGCTCGCGACTGACTTAATTCGCTCTCCTGGGCATGGGCGAAGCCGCCTATCGCAAAGAGCGCCCTCTCGGCCACGGCCCCCTTCCTCTCCGCCTTCCGCACCTTCCCCGGAAGGGCCGGGAAGAGTCCGAAATTGATGTTCATGGGCTGGAATTTCTTAATGCCCGCATCTGTTATGTAACCGAGGAGCGACCCTATCGCCGTCTCCCTCGGCGGCACGGTCGGCTCTCTCCCCGAAGCGAGCCTCGCGGCGTTTATCCCCGCTATTATTCCCATGGCTGCCGATTCCGCATACCCCTCGACGCCGACGATCTGCCCCGCGAAAAACAGCATGGGGTCCGTCTTCGTCTGGAGCGTCGGCCGGAGAAGCGCGGGCGAATTAATATATGTGTTCCTGTGAACGCTCCCGTATCTCATGAACTCTGCGTTCTCGAGCCCGGGGATCATCCTGAATATGCGCCTCTGCTCGGGATACCTGAGCTTCGTCTGAAACCCGACGATGTTGAACATCGTCCCCTCCGGGTTCTCGGCCCGGAGCTGAATCACGGCAAAGGGCGTCTTCCCCGTCCGGGGGTCCTTAAGGCCGACGGGCTTTGCGGGCCCGAATCTCAGCGTATCGATTCCCCTCTCGACAATAACCTCGACGGGAAGGCAGCTCTCGAAATATATCCCCTTCTCGAAGTCCCTGGTCTCTATCTTCTCCGCGTTCGCAAGCTCCCGGACGAGCCTGTAATACTCCTCGCTGTCCAGGGGGCAGTTTAGATAATCCCCCTCTTCGGTCTCCCCGTCCTCGTAGCGGGACGCCCTGAAGACCTTCGTGTAGTCTATCGACTCCGCGTCCACGATGGGCGATATCGCGTCGTAAAAATAAAGGTCCGGCCCTTCCGACATCCCCCTTATTCTTTCCGAAAGGGCCTCCGACGTTAGCGGTCCCGTGGCAATAATATGCGGCCGCGTGAGATGCCCGGGTATCTCGGTGAATTCCTCCCTCACGAGCTCTATGAGCGGCTCCGCTTCTATCCTCTCCGTTATATATTCGGCAAACCTGACCCTGTCCACGGCAAGCGCCTTCCCCGCCGGGACGCGCGTCCTGTCGGCCGCCTCTATGACGAGAGAGCCGAGCCTCCTCATCTCCTCCTTCAGTATGCCGCTCGCGTTCTCCATTGAATCCGACTTGAGGGAATTGCTGCACACCAGCTCCCCGAGGTCCCCGGTGCTGTGCGCGGGCGACATCGTCCCCGGTCTCATCTCGTAGAGCCTGACGCCGATCCCGGCCTTCGCGGCCTGGTTCGCGGCCTCCACCCCGGCGAGCCCGCCGCCGGCTATAACGATCTTCGCTTCGGACATGGCGTTTATTCTACCTGACCCGGATCGGCCTCATCACGGGCTATTCTCTATCGCCGCCGGCATTAAAAGGCCCTGTTTAAAATTTGTCCATCCCCCTCCCAAAAGCGCCTTGTGCTCGGTTGAAACGCAGCATTTGTGACAATTTGAGGACCGTTTCCCACAATATTTGTCATATGAAACACCTGCCGGAGCCGTACGGCGGGGGAAAGCCATGGTAAGGTATTGTTATTATAGAAACTTGTATTCTTTAAGACGGGGCGGCGAGCTTTGGCATATAATTTGCTAAAATATCATAATATATTGCGCTTTCAGCACGGATTGACATTAAAACGTAATAACAGTATACAATGTCATGGGATGGTGAATTGGAAGAATGACTTATAAAACCATGGATGGGAAGCCGGGGCTGTAGAGGCAGGTGCTCACAAAATCGACAAAAGGCTTCCGTGGCGTGCCGAAACCGCCGGGCCGCATCCGCCGTTAATCCCCGTCAGGGCGTTCTCACCATCCCGCTGATTAATCCGTACGGCTCCGGCCGCGCAAAAGCGCCGGCGAAAGACACGTAAACGAGTGCAAGAGAATTACAGGATTCCGATGAAGGAACAACGAGTAAGCGCACAGATGGGCGACATACTGATCAAGGAAGACGTCATCAACCTCGATCAGCTCAAGACCGCCATACAGGAACAGAGGGAAACGGGCAAGAGGCTGGGCGAAACCCTCCTCAATCTCGGCTACATAGACGAGCACCAGCTCGTCGCCTACCTCAGCAAGCAGTATGGCGTTCCCGCAATCAACCTCGACCAGTTCGACATATCCCACGACATACTGAAGTCCGTAACCAGGGAAACGGCGATAAAGCACAAGCTCATTCCCATAAGCAAATCGGGCTCGACGCTCGTCGTCGCGATGTCCGACCCGTCCAACATATTCGCCGTCGACGACCTCAAATTCGCCACCGGGAACAACATCGAAGTCGTGGTCACGTCCGAAAGGTCGATACGTAACGCCATAGAAAGGTTCTACGGCTCCCAGCAGGAATGGGAGGACGCCCAAAAGGCCCGCGAGAGCACGGCGGCGGTAGACAGGCTCCTCGGCGACCTCGACGATTTCCTCATCGAGATAAGCGGCGAGGAAAACATAGACATAAACGACCTCGAAAAGGCTTCCGAGGAAGCCCCGGTCATAAAGCTCGTAAACCACCTTCTCATGGATTCCATAAGGAAGGGCGCGAGCGACATACACATCGAGCCCTACGAAAAGGAGCTCCGCGTAAGGTACAGGATAGACGGCGTCCTCTACGACATCATGCGCCCGCCGCTAAAGCTCAAGAACGCGGTCACGTCCAGGATAAAGGTCATGTCCAACCTCGACATCGCCGAAAGGAGGCTTCCCCAGGACGGGCGAATAAAAGTGAAGCTCGGCCAGGGGAGGACGATGGAATACAGGGTATCCGTCGTCCCGACGCTCTTCGGCGAAAAGGTCGTAATGAGGATTCTCGACAAGGAATCCCTGAAGCTCGACCTCACCAAGCTCGGTTTCTACGACCAGCAGCTCGACGTATTCAAGAAATCCATATACCAGCCCTACGGCATGGTCCTCATAACCGGTCCCACGGGGAGCGGTAAAACGACCACCCTCTACTCCTCTCTAATGGACCTTAACCGTACGGACGTCAACATCTCCACGGCCGAAGACCCGGTCGAGTACAGCCTTCCCGGCATAAACCAGGTCCAGGTGCACGAAGAGATAGGTCTCACTTTCGCCTCCTGCCTGAGGTCGTTTCTAAGGCAGGACCCCGACGTCATACTCGTCGGCGAAATAAGGGACTACGAAACGGCCGAGATAGCGATAAAATCGGCGCTCACCGGGCACCTCGTCCTCTCGACCCTCCACACGAACGACGCGCCGTCCACGATAACGAGGCTCCTCAACATGGGCGTCGAGCCCTTCCTCGTAACGGCGTCGCTTAACTCCATCGTTGCGCAGAGGCTCGTCAGGGTCGCGTGCTCCTCCTGCAAGCAGCAGGTTGACGTCCCTCCGCAGCTGCTCATCGACCTCGGCGTTTCGCCCAAGGACGTTTCCGATTTCGTCGTCTACAAGGGCGTGGGCGAGGGGTGCAAGACGTGCTCCGGCACGGGCTACAAGGGCCGCCTCGCGGTGTTCGAAGTGATGGAGATAAACGAGGAGCTCAAGGAATTCATACTGAGCGGCGCCTCGGCTCTCGAAATAAAACGCGAGGCCATAAGGCAGGGGATGATGACCTTAAGGCAAAGCGCACTCGTAAAGCTCAAGCAGGGCATAACCACCATAGAAGAAGTAGTGAGGAACACGGCCGCCGATGACTGATCGGAGAATATATAAATGGGACTCGCAATAGATAAACTCTTAAAACTCGTTGTAGAGAACGGAGCGTCCGACCTTCACATCACGGCGGGCGTCCCGCCGATGTTGAGGATCGACGGCAAGCTCGTGCCCGTAAAGCACCCTCCGCTCACCCCGCAGGAAACCAAGGACATCTGCTACAGCGTGCTGACGGACATGCAGAAGCACAGGTTCGAGGAGAACTGGGAGCTCGACTTCTCCTTCGGCCTCGAGAGCCTCGGGCGTTTCCGCGGCAACGTATTCACGCAAAAGGGCGCGGTAGCCGGGGCGTTCAGGCTCCTCCCGTTCGTCCTCAAGAGCTACCAGGACCTGGGCCTCCCGCCCGTTCTCGCCGAGCTCGCACGAAAGCCGCGTGGCCTCATACTCGTAACCGGGCCCACCGGCTCGGGCAAGACGACCACCCTCGCGAGCGTCGTCGACCAGGTAAATAAAGAGCGCCACGAGCACATAGTAACCATAGAAGACCCTATAGAATACGTATTCGACCACAAGAACTGCATAGTGAACCAGCGAGAAGTCGGGAGCGACACCAAGAGCTTCGCGAACGCGCTGAAGAGCGTCCTCCGCGAAGACCCGGACGTCGTTCTCATCGGCGAGCTCCGCGACCTCGAAACGATAAAGATAGCGCTCACGCTCTCCGAGACGGGGCACCTCACGCTGGCGACGCTTCACACGAACACGGCTGTCCAGACGATTAACCGCGTCATCGACGTCTTCCCGCCCCACGAGCAGTCCCAGGTAAGGGCGCAGCTCTCCTTCGTCCTCGAAGGCATACTCTGCCAGACCCTCATTCCGAAGATAGGCGGCGGCAGGGTGCTTGCGGTCGAAGTGCTCGTCCCCAACCCGGCCATACGTAACCTCATCCGCGAGGACAAGGTCCACCAGATCTACTCCCAGCAGCAGATAGGCCAGGAAAAATGGAAGATGCAGACCTTGAACCAGTCCCTCACCGACCTCTACATGAGGAGGCTCATAACCCTCGAAGACGCCGTTTCCAAGTCACAGGAGCCGGACGAGATAAAACGCATGATCTCCGAGCGCTCCTCCGGCGATGGGGGAAAGGAAAGGGCTGCGAGGTGAGGGATAAGATGCTCCATTCCTTCGTCACGAGTTTATCCCCCGATTTCCCGAAACGCCGGGGGAGGGTGCGCTGATGCCCGTATTCGTCTGGCAGGGAAGGGCTGCGGGCGTCCTAAAGAAGGGCGAGATGGAGGCCCCCAGCAAGTCCGCTGTACTGGCGCGTCTCCGCCAGATGCAGATACAGCCCATCCCGAACCGCATAAAGGAAAAGGGAAAGCTCTTCGATTTCGCGCTCGCGCTGGGCGGCGTCTCGACGAGGGACCTCGTCGTCTTCACGCGCCAGCTCTCGACGATGATAGACGCAGGTCTTCCTCTCGTCCGCGGGCTCGACATCATAGCCTCACAGAACCCCAATAAAAAATTCAAGGAAATAGTGACGAGGGTAAAGGAAGACGTCGAGGGCGGCTCCACGTTCGCCGAGGCCCTCGGCAAGCATCCGAAGGTCTTCAGCAACCTCTACACGCAGCTCATAAGGGCGGGCGAGACGGGCGGCGTTCTCGACGTCATTCTCCAGAGGCTCGCCACGTATCTCGAAAAGATGGATTCCATAAAACGGAAGATAAAAGGGGCGATGATCTACCCCTCCATCGTCATCAGCGTCGCCATACTCGTCCTCGCAATCGTCATAATATTCGTGGTCCCGGTCTTCGCCGAAATGTTCAAGGACATGGGGACGTCCCTCCCCGCCCTGACCCAGGCGGTCGTGGACCTCAGCTTCTTCATACGGCACAACATACTCTACATACTGATCGCGGTCGCGGCCGTATTCTTCTTCACGGGATTCCTGTACAGCAGGTCCTACAGGGCGAGGAGGATATTCGACGCGTTTCTCTTAAAGCTCTGGCTCGTCGGGCCGCTCATGCTGAAAACGATAGTATCCCGGTTCTGCCGCACGCTCGCCACGCTCACGGCCGGCGGTATCGCGATACTCGACGGCCTCGAGATAACCGCCCGGGCCTCGGGAAATATCATCACCGAAGAGGCCATAATGGACGCCAGGAAGGCCGTCAGCGAGGGCCAGACCCTCGCCGAGCCGCTCATGGCGAGGCCCAAGCTCTTCCCGCCGATGGTGGTCCAGATGATTTCGGTCGGCGAGCAGACGGGTGCCCTCGAAGACATGCTTAACAAAATCGCCGATTTCTACGAGGAGGAGGTTGATATCGCCGTCGCGTCCCTGCTTTCGGCGCTCGAGCCCCTCATGATAACTTTCCTCGGCGCCACGGTCGGCGTCATAGTCGTTTCCATGTACCTGCCTATGTTCAAACTCATATCGGCGATGGCGGGATGAGCGCGCCGATTTCCGTGCGGGACGGTTCATGTCTGATGCATGTAGTCAACAGTAACCGCGTGCCGCTTTTTCGGCGGCCCGGATTGCAGGTGTCGGGGTAAAAGATGAGAGTTCTTCAGGGCCCGGAAGCCGGGCTTAAAAGCGCGGTAGTCTTGAGGGTCATAGTGACCACGATACTGCTCGGCTCGGGGGCCGCGATCTACTACGGCAAGGGGGCGAGGCAGGAGGCGTTTTACCTCGCCGTCGTGGTGGCCGCGGTATATTTCCTGAGCCTCGTGTATCTCCTCCTCCTGCCCCTCGTTTCCCGGTACCAGGCGGTCTTCAAGATAACGCAGATAGTATTCGACATGGCCCTCGCGTCCGTCGTGGTTTACATGACAGGGGGCAGGACGAGCCCATTCATATTCCTTTACGTCCTCATAATAATCTATTCGAGCATAATCCTTAACAAGACGGCCAGCTACGTCACGGCTCTCGCGTCCGGGGTCATATACATCCTCATAGTCTTCACCAGGATGCGGCTCGAGATGCCCCCCGGGGCCGGGCATACGCTCCGGGATTCCATCTCCATGTGGGGCGAGGTAGGGCTCGTCTCGACATATTTCCACCTCACCGGCTTTCTCCTGATAGCCATACTCGCCGGTTACCTGTCCGAGCGGTTCAGCACAGCCGGAAAGGAGCTCGGCGAAAGCGAGCGCAGCCTCGAGATGCTCCGGAACCTCCACGAATACATCCTCCAGAGCCTGACGAGCGGCGTCATCACGCTCGACCTCCAGGGGAAGATCATATCGGTCAACAAAACAGGGCTCGAAATCCTCGGCATAGGCAGCGAGGGCGAAATCTACGGAAAACACCTCGGCGATTACATGTCGGGCCTTCACTTCGAGGACCTCATCGCGAGGAAAAGGGAGCAGATGCTCTACACGACCCCGGGCGGCGGAAAGCTCACGCTCGGCTTCTCGTCCTCGGACCTCAAGGACCCCGAGGGCACGACACAGGGATACATCATAATCTTCCAGGACCTCACCGAGGTAAAAGAGCTCGAAGACAGGCTCAGGACGTCCGAGAAAATGGCCCTACTAGGCCAGCTCGCCGCGGGCCTCGCGCACGAGCTCCGAAACCCCCTCTCGGCCATCAGCGGCGCCGTCGAAATCCTTAGCGCCGAGGTAAAACCGACGGAAGAGAATCTCCGCCTTTCCAGGATGGCCACGCAGGAGGTCGAAAGGCTCAACCTCCTCGTCGAGGACTTCCTTATATTGACCATGCCCATACAAAAGCTGACGGCCTCCGTCGACCTCGGCCTCATAGTCGCCGATACGGCCGAGTCCTTCATCAAGACCATAAGGCGAAGCAACATCGAAATAATAAACGAGGTACAGACCGGCATCTACGTCCAGGCCGACTCCTACAAGCTTAAACAGGCGCTCTGGAACCTGCTTACGAACTCCGTCGACGCCATGCCCGTTGGCGGCTCGATAACAATCAAATCGAGCGTCGAGGACGGGAGCGTCGTGATAGAAATCACCGACGAGGGGAAGGGCATAGACGAGCGCCTCATATCCAGGATATTCGATCCCTTTTTCACGACGAAAGAAGTCGGCACGGGGCTCGGTCTTGCAATTGTACAAAAGGTTATAGAAGGTTATAATGGAAAGATAAACGTAGTAAGCTCCCAGGGAAAAGGGGCTACTTTCGTTATAACTTTGCCCCGATTTGAAGAGGCGCCTTCAGATGTTATCCATTGACCCGAACCGGAGGTTCTAGATGTCGGAGAATGAAAGCCGTATCCTGGTCGTAGACGACGAGCCGGGAATGCGCGAATTCCTCGAAATCATGCTGCAAAAGGACGGCTACAACGTCGATACGGCGGCCGACGGTCCGGAGGCGATAGACAAAATAGAGCAGAGCCTTTTCGATCTGGCCATAGTGGACATCCAGATGCCCATACTGAACGGCATCGAGGTCTTAAAGAAGGTCAGCGAAAAGAGCCCCGACACGACGGTCATCATGGTCACCGCCTACGCTTCGCACGAAACCGCGATCGAGGCCATGAAGCTCGGCGCCTACGACTACATCACGAAGCCGTTCAAGATCGACGAGATAAAGCTCGTAATAAAAAAGGCCCTCGACAAGAAGAAGCTCGAGCGCGAGAACACGCGGCTACGTAAAGAGCTCGAAACCCAGTACGGCTTCGGCAACATAATCGGCAGGAGCCCCGCCATAGTAAAGGTCTTCGAGCTCATAAAAAGGGTGGCGGAGCTCAACGTCAGCGTTCTCATCACCGGCGAAAGCGGCACGGGCAAGGAGCTCGTCGCCCGCGCGGTCCACTACAGCGGCTCCCGCCGCGACAGGCCCTTCGTCCCCGTAAACTGCGGGGCCATTCCCGAGGCGCTCATGGAGAGCGAGCTCTTCGGGTACAAAAAAGGGGCCTTCACCGGCGCGATGAAGGACAAAAAAGGGTTATTCGAAGAGGCCCATACGGGGACGATATTCCTCGACGAGATAGGCGACCTCCCGCTTCACCTCCAGGTAAAGCTCCTCCGCGTTCTCGAAGACAAGAAGGTAAGGCCGCTGGGCGGCACCGACGCCGTAACGGTCGACGTCAGGGTTATAGCCGCAACCAACAAAAAGCTCGAGGAAGAGGTCACGGCCGGCAGGTTCAGGGAAGACCTGTTCTACAGGCTCAACGTTATAAAAATAATCCTCCCGGGGCTCAGGGAAAGGCGGATAGACGTCTCCCCGCTCGCCATACACTTCATAAACAAGTACTCCCTCGAAATGGGGAAGGACATACGGGGCATATCGCCCAAGGCGCTCGAAGTCCTCGAAAACTACCACTACCCGGGCAACGTGCGTGAGCTCGAAAACATCATAGCCCGCTGCGTCGCGCTCGAATCGTCCAACGTCATCAGGCAGGAAACCCTCCCTCAGCTCGTTACGGGCAAGGACTACCTCGACCTCGATACCAGCTTTTCGTCCAACTCCAGCCTCGACACCCTTCTCGGCGACGTCGAAAGGAAGATGATCGAAAAGGCGCTCCGTACGACGAACGGCAACAAAACCGAAGCCGCGAGGCTCCTCGGGATCACGCTCCGGTCCCTCCGGTACAGGCTCGCGAAGCACGAGCTCGACGACGACAACGAAGGCGAGGTCGATTCCATGGTCGACGAAGCCGGAGAGCTTTAAAGTCTTGGGGCAGGGAAGACGGCGGGGAAAATCCGGATCACATCTTGTACTTCCCGAAGTCTCCTTCGGGGATCTTCTCTAAAAGCTCGTTAAGCTTTTCCTTGTCCTCGTCTATCTCGATTTTCTTCGATTTTTCGAGGACCTCCTCGTTAACGAAAATAGGCGAGTCGGTTCTTAAGGCTACCGCTATTGCGTCGCTCGGCCGTGAATCGAGCGAGTACTCTTCGTTGTCCCTCTTTAAGTAAATCCTGGCGTAAAACGTGTCGTCCCTAAGGTCCGTCACCTCGATCTTGGTCACGACGAATTTTAATTTTTCCAGAAGATTCTTTATCAGGTCGTGGGTGATCGGGCGCACGCGCGGAGTCTTTTCGAGCTCCATCGCTATGGAGCTCGCCTCCATGAAGCCTATCCATATCGGAAGTGTTTTTTCGTTCCCGGTGTCTTTCAGTATAACTATCGGGGTGTTCGTAAACGGGTCCAGTGCTATTCCGGACACTTTCATCAGAAGAAACATTCGACACCTCCTTTATAAATTATACCGATAGTTCCCCCCGAATGGAATTGGAAAGACCCTCGCTTATCCTCACACGGACAACGCTTCCGACGAGAGAGGCAGGGCCTTTGAAGTTGGCGATCCTGTTGTGACTTGTCCTTCCGCTGACGGATTCAGGGTCGTGTTTGCTCAGCCCCTCGACGAGAACCTCCTCCGTCTTTCCAACCCTCTCCACGTTCTTTCTGAGCGTGATTTCCTTCTGAAAGGCCTGGAGCTCCATGAGCCTCGCGCCCGCCGTTTCGTCGGGTATCGCCTCTTCTTTCGGAAGCCCGGCGGCCGGTGTCCCCGGGCGGGGAGAGAACTTGAACGAGAACGAGCTCTCGAACTCCACCTCCCTCATGAGGTCCATAGTGTCCTCGAAGTCGCGGTCGGTCTCCCCCGGGTATCCGACGATGATGTCCGTCGATATCGCCAGGTCCGGAACGGCGTCCTTTAGCCGCTTCACGGTATCCGAAAACCACTCCCTCGTGTAGGTCCTCTTCATAAGGGCGAGCACCCTGTTCGAGCCCGACTGCACCGGGAGATGTATGTGCCTGCAGACCTTGTCCACGTCCCTCATCGCGTCTATCATTCTCTTCGTGATGTCCCTCGGGTAGGACGTGGTGAACCTTATCCTCTCGAGGCCGTCTATGTCGGCGGCGGCCCTTAGGAGGTCGCCGAACTTGTACCCGTTCTCCTTCCACGAATTCACTGTCTGGCCGACGAACGTGATTTCCCTGACGCCCTTCGCGGCGAGATTCCCGGCCTCCCGCAATATCTCGGCGAGCGGCCTGTTCACTTCGTCCCCCCGGACGTGCGGCACTATGCAATACGAGCACTTCTTGTTGCACCCCTGCTGCACGGACACGAAGGCTGTCACCTTCCCTTCCCTGTGATAGGGCTCGACCTCGAACAGCTCTTCCACGTCGTACGAGGTCTCGACGGGCCTCTCCTTCGCCTGCTCTATACGCGATATAAGCTCCGGGAGCCTCGGTATCGCCCTCGGCCCGAGGACGAAATCGAGGTGCGGTATCTTCTGGAGGAGCCTGTCCCCGTAAAGCTGCGCCACGCAGCCCGCGACCCCTAAAATCATGTCCGGCTTGCTCGCCTTCAAATGCTTGTACTTCCCGAGCCCGCTGAAGGCCTTCTGGTCGGCCTTGTCCCTTATGGCGCACGTATTCACGATAACGATGTCCGCCTCTTCGGGGGTATCCACGGGCCTCCCGCCGACGGCATTCCGTATCCTGTCCGAGTCGTACTCGTTCATCTGGCAGCCGTACGTTTCTATGTATATGAGCTTATTCCGCATGTGCCTCAAATTTAACGTTGACCCGCCGGCAAGTCAAGAAAAGAACAGGGGTGAGAAACCGGCGGTTATGATGTACTTTATAAACTATATTCTATATATATAACGGCCCGGCCCCGGGGCCGTAAGGGATTGACACTTTTTCGGAAATTTAGTACGATGGAAAAACACTTGTCAGGCACTGGATGATTGGAGAAACGATATGAGCGACGGCCGGTCCGGAGCCGCCCCCGGGGGCGGCGGGTTATTTGCGTGGCGTAAGGATATCGACAAAGACCAGTGGCGCGCTTTTATCGCCGCGTTCATGGGCTGGACGCTCGACGCGATGGATCTACTCCTCTTCGCCTTCGCCGTAGCGTCCGTCGGCAAAGTATTCAACCTGTCGGAAGCCGAGGTCGGCGCCCTTTTCTCCGTAACCCTCTTCGCGTCCGCTTTCGGCGGCGCTCTCTTCGGCATAATATCCGACTACGTCGGCAGGGTAAGGGCCCTCACGTACACGATAATACTGTATTCAATCTTCACAGGCATAAGCGCCTTCTCCCCGAACGTCGCGTTCCTCCTCGTATGCCGCGCCATACTCGGCCTCGGCATGGGCGGCGAATGGGCCTCGGGGGAAGTCCTCGTCGCCGAAAAGTGGCCCAGGGAGCACAGGGGCAAGGTCATCGGCATGGTTCAGAGCGGCTGGGGCCTGGGCTACATCCTGGCCGCTATACTCGCAACGCTCATAATCCCGACATTCAAGGAAGGGGTTTCGTACACGGTCCCCGTTCTGAACGTCACCCTCGACGGTCTCGACCTCGGCTGGAGGATCCTCTTCTTCATAGGCGTCGCGCCCGCTTTCCTCGTCTTTTACATACGACGGCATCTCGACGAGCCCGATGTCTGGAAGGAGAACAAGGTCCACAGGGACGAAGGCAGGCACACAGAGCAGGGGCACGGGTTTACGCTCGGGCAGATATTCGCGCCCGACCTCATACGCTACACGATTACGGCGTGTCTACTAACGAGCCTCTGCATGATTGCATACTGGGGCCTTTATTTCTGGCTCCCCCAGTTCCTGGCCAGCGACAAGGGCATAGGCCTCGATACGAAGGGCTTTCTGTGGATTATCCCGATCAATATCGGCGCGTTCATAGGCTGTAACACTTTCGGATTTTTCAGCGACAAGTTCGGAAGAAGGCCGGTTTTTGTCGGCTACCTTCTCGTAATGGCGGTCCTCGTCTGGTTCTTCGGCCACGCCCGGAGCATAGAGGCCGTTATCGTGCTCGGCCCGCTGATCGGCTTTTTCGGCACGGGCTTTTACTCCGGCTTCGGCGCCATATTCTCCGAGATATTCCCCACGCGCGCCCGCGGCACGGCCCAGGGCTTTTGCTACAACGTCGGGAGGGGCGTATCCGCAGTAGCCCCCCCGCTTATAGGCTACCTCGTCGGGGCCTACGGCTTTGCGACCGGCCTCACGGCCGTGTCCGTTTTCGCCGTGGCCGCGGCCCTGGTCGTCCTCACCCTTCCCGAAACGAAGGGCAAGGCCCTCGACTGACGCTTTCCCTTGAGCGTTCTCGTGTTTACCGTCGTACAGGGGCGCCGCTCCGGTCTTTCCCATCCGTGCGCTTTACCCGCCTCTCCGTCGATCGTTCCATCACTGCTGGCAATCGGCTTCGCCCGTCGTCGCCGTTCGTGCCTCCTCCGGCCCGAGGCCCCGTTTGTCCGACTCCCCGTCGGGAAGGACGAAGTGCCCATAAATCAAACCTGCGTGCTCAATAACTAGGCTGCAGTTACACCTGATTTTCCGGTCGGGAAATTTACTCTCCAGAATTATTCAAGTCATTCCAGTCGGATAACCGGCATATGTCCTTTCCCGATTTTTCGCTGTTTAAATGGCATAGCGCTTGCAAAAATTAATCGCAATGCGGATTCGACATCCCGGTCGGTAAACACGCGGTTAAAGGGATTCAATCGAAGATGATTGGATGGCGCGGATGTTCCGGACAATCCGTCCCGTGGAGGGCTGGCTGGTTAGTGGAGGGCTGGCTGATTAACCGTTGCCGACGGAGGTTGATTAGAAGGTGGACGATGGTTGCATGAACTGCCGGGACGGGCTTATCTCGGGCCTTTTCGTTTCAGGCTCCGCGATACCAAAGGTGACTAAATTAACTTAAAGGAGGGCATGTGAGATATGAAAAGGTTCACGATTATGTTTCTGATCTTAACAGCCATATCGTACCTTTGTCTGGACAAATCATTTGCACAGAGCAGCAGCGAGATGGAAATCCAGCAGCTCAAGCAGATGATACAGGAGAACAGCAAGCAGAACGAAGAGCTCATGAGGAGGATACAGCAGCTCGAGTCCGATAACGCTGCCAAGGATGCGGAGTTCGAGAAGTTCATGACCGCGCAGGAGGCCAAGGACCTCAAGTACGACGGTATCATGACCTTCTTCGATTCGATCGACCTCGGATTTGCCGTAGATACGACCTATCAGTACGTATTTAACCGCGGAGTAACGGACAGCCTCCAGTTAAGGGCCCTTTACCCCGACAACCAGCAGTTCTCCCTGAACGCCTTCACCATATCGGTGTCCAAGACACCGACGATGGACGGCGGCCTTATGGACCTTCTCGGCTTCAGGGCCGACATTCTCTTCGGCGAGCAGGCGGCCGAGCTCGGCGGCGACGGCTTCGACAGCGACGTCGTAGACCCGTACCAGGCCTACCTGAACGTGCTTGCGCCGATAGGCACCGGCCTCAACATCTACGCCGGACGTTTCGTAACACTCGCGGGCTACGAGGTGATCGAGGGCTACAAGAACCCGAACATCTCGCGTGGCATCCTCTTCGGCTACGCGCTCCCGTTCACCCACACCGGTATAAGGTTCGGCTATACGGCGGGAATGATCACGCTCACCGCCGGTCTTAACAACGGCTGGGACCAGGTCCAGGAGCTGAACGACTCCCCGACGATAGAAAGCCAGATAGCTTTCGACTACTCCGGCGACACGATCACGAGCGCATGGGTAGGCGTCACGGGCATTTTCGGCAAGGAGCCGAGCGGCCTCGGGTTCGGCGGAGAGGGATGGCGCGAGCTCATAACCGCAGTCGCCAGCGTCACCTTGTTCGACAAGCTCACTCTCGTCGCCGACGCCGACTTCGGCTGGCAGCAGGACGTCGTGTTCGACGAGTTCGGGAACGAAGAGGGAGTAACCTGGTGGGGTATCGCGGGTTACGTCATCGTCGATCCGCACCCGGCCGTCACACTGGCGCTCAGGGGTGAATATTTCGACGACAAAGACGGCTACAGAACGGGGCTCGCACAGAAACTCTTCGAGTTCACGCCGACTATTGCTTTGAAACCCTTCAAGGGGCTCATCGCCAACAACAAGTACCTCGACAATTTCGAGGCCAGGGCCGAGTTCAGGTGGGACCACTCCGACGAGCGTTACTTCATCACCAAGGACGACGGCCTGAAGAAGGATCAGTACGGTATTATGGGACAGCTCCTCTACTGGATAGAGCTGTAATAATCTGAAAAAGACCGGAGACGGGATTTAAAGTTCTCATCTCTCAATATCTCCTTTGTGTGGGCGGGGGGAGAACGGCAACGGGCTTCATGCTGTTCTCCCCTTTTTGCTTCACACAAAGGAGTTTTTCTTCCCCTTGCCTGGAAATTTATCGTTGGGTAAAATAGAATCCGCTTTTTGGATGAACTTTGATGGTTTTAATCCAGGGCCCGATTCCAGTAAACATCTATGCCCGGATAGCTCAGTCGGTAGAGCAGAGGACTGAAAATCCTCGTGTCGGCGGTTCAATTCCGTCTCCGGGCATACCTGTTCCACTGCGGTATTACATCCCCCTGAGCAATACCTGCTTACTGCTCACGTTGTCAATTCTCACCGTGGATCACAGAAGCTTTCTCTCTCTGAATATTGACAGAAATTAATCGCCCCGCTCGATCCAAATTGAGACGGCGCTCACCCCTCGTCGGGCGCCGGTTCTGCCCCGCCCGCGGCGAGCTTTAAACGGCGTCCCCGTCCAAACGGCGGTGTATACATCCTGCCCCTCTGGAAAAAGGAAAATTTCTACCTTCAAATCCGCCGCAAATTTTGTTAAGATGGAAACAATGCTAAGGAAATGGGCCTCGTCGGGTATGGTCGGCTCGCTCCTCTCTCTTCTCCTGCTCTTAATTTTGCTCACTGTCCCCTCGGGAGCCGACGATGACGCGACGGACGGTAATACGCTTTTCATATCCAGGGGGTGCCTGGGCTGCCACGGCGTAAGCGGCCGCGGCGGCGTGGGGCCGTCGCTTGCGCACACGACGCTCACGCTCGATACATTCCTGAGCCAGGTTCGAAAGCCGAGGGACATAATGCCCCCCTTCCCCCCACAGGCGGTCAGCGACGAAGACGTGCGCGAGATTTACGCGTACCTTAAAAAAGTCCCCCCGCCGCCGGAGAGGCTGCAAAAGGACATCCCTCAGGGCGTGCTCGACCCCGAATCGTGCGCCCCTTGCCACAAGACGCTCCACCCCGAGCTCGTGAGCCAGTTCGAGTCGGGCGCTATGGGGCTCGAGGGCGCTCAGAATCCACTCGTCGATTTCCCCCTCAAGCAGCTGACGTGCGCCAACTGCCACGGGACCGACCACGACGTCATAATGGCGTCGAGAGGGAGGGTCCCCGAAACCACGTGCGCGGCGTGCCACGCACAGATCTACAAGGAGCACGTCCTCGACGCGGGGCATTCTTACGGCCCCGGCCCCGGCGGCCTCGGAATAAACTGGGAGCGCAACATAGGAGTGCCCAACTACAAGCAGATGCCGAGGAAGGTCATGCAGATGGGCTGCGACCCGTGCCACGCCCAGGCCGGAGCGACGAACGCCGAATACTGGAGCGAGAAGCAGATGAAATACATTGACACGAGCAGCCTCGATTACCGTAACGGATGCATCGCCTGCCATACTCGCCACTCCTTTAACCTCGAAGAGGCGCGGAAGCCCGAGGCGTGCTACACATGCCACATGGGCCCCGACCATCCGAACTACGAGGCGTACATGAGCTCGAAGCACGGCTCTATATACACCGCCCGCGGTGACTCGTGGGACTGGACGGTGCCTCTCGCCGAGGCCGGGTACGACACGCCCACGTGCTCCTACTGTCACATGCTCTACGTGGACGGGGACGGCAAGAGGCACACGAGCCACAACATGACTCGGAAGATTATCTGGGGCATGGGCACGCAGGCCTCCGACGGCGAGCTCGTCGACATAACGCTCGAGCCCGAAAATCAGACGAAACGGAACGAAATGATAAAGGTCTGTATGTCATGCCATTCCGAGGACAAGGCGCGGTACTATCTCGAATCGGCCGACGCGCACAAGCTCGCGGGTGACGCCCTCGTCGTCGAGGCGAGGGGCATACTGCAGGGTCTCTACGACGACGGGCTCATCAAGCCGAGCCACGGCCAGATGGCCGCTGGTCTCCTGCCCGGCCCGCGGTTCACGGCGATCGACATACCGGGCGGGTTCGCCCAGCACTGGCCCGCGGGCCTTTATTTCAACGTCGCCTCGATCGAGCGCGAATACTTCGACATGTTCTTCTTCTCGAACCTTAAATCCTACAAGGGGGCTTTCCACATGAGCCCCGATTATGCGTGGTGGTACGGCTACGCCGATGTGCTCGGCCACCTGGCGAGGATACGCGACGAGGCGTGGAGCCTCCGGGACGCGAAGGCGACCAGGGACAAGACGCTCTTCATGATCTTCACCGGGCCGCTCATGGTGCTCGCCGTCCTCGGAGCCGTCTATTTCGGCTGGCGCACGTGGAGGAGGCGCCGCCCGGCGAAATAGGCGAAACAGCTCGAATGCCGTCCGGGATCTTTTCAAGGCCCCGCTTTCATAATCGGCGCAGCCCCGGCGGCAGGCTTCCGGGTTTCTCTTCCGCAGTGATCGTGGTCATTGCCGTCGATTCCATTCTGGCATAGAATTTCGTATCGGCTTCGAGGGAGGGCTCCTGTAATGGAAGAGAAATCCGGCAGAGAGATAAGGGAACTTTTCGGACGATTGCGTCTCCCGGGATTGATCGAGCGTTTCCCGGCGCGAATTGTCTGGGCCCTTTTCGTATTCGTCAACGGATTCGTCACATGCGCGATTCTCGCCTGGATGGCGATGGCGTGGAAAACCACTTTCATATTTCCCTCTCTCGGTCCGACGGCATTTATGGTGTTCTTCACTCCGGCTTCCGCCGCGGCAAGTCCCCGTAACGCTATCCTTGGTCACGCCATAGGTATTTTGTGCGGCTACGGCGCTCTTTGGCTGACCGGCCTGGTGGATGCAGCGCCCGCAACCGTGACAGGCGTGCACGATCCCCGCATCGTCGCCGCGGCGGTCTCGCTCGCGACTACCGGGGCGTTCATGATTCTGTTCGATGTCGTGCATCCCCCGGCGGCGGCGACTACATTGATCATCTCCCTCGGCATAATCACGGCGCCCGTTCACCTGCTCATCATAGAGCTCGCAGTCGTCGTGCTGGCGATACAGGCCATAGTGGTGAACCGGATTGCCGGTGTGGACTACCCGGTCTGGGCCAGGCGCGTTTCGCCCTGAAGCTCCCGCGGTCCGGCGTTCCACACGAGGTTTTCCGGGTCTCCGGCCCGTGTATACATGCACATTCGAACGCGGTCGCCGGTCTCGTTCTCGCTACCTTTTGCAATTGCGTGCCGGAACGCGCACCCTTGGCGGCGGTGTTCCGCTATCGAAACGTCGAAACTATCCATGCCGGCCTTGGTGCGCCTTCGGGACCGTAAGTCATGGTATTTTGGAGATGTGCGCTCGATTGCCGCGTCTTTATGAACGAGGCGGTGTCGGTCCCTGGAGAATTATTCTCCATTTAATCTTCGATCTTCGTAAGCGCCGAGCCCTTGTGCGCCGCTACATGGTCCGACTTATGGCTTTTGATTTCATACTGCGGCTCGTCTTCCGTAGCGTGATGCGTGTAACCCTTATAATCGAAATCCTTCGTGTGCACTTTAATAATCGTGCCCGAAACCCTTCCCGCCTCCGAGTTCCAGCTTACGTTATCGCCCACTTTAAACTTTGCAGCCATGTTATCGCCCCCCATGTAGATTTTGTTTCCGTCGTCGGATGTTTACCTGTCGAACAAGCCTCCGTCCGAATAATAAACGCGGCGTCCCTCGACGCGCGCCGGCGAGGTATAAGCATGCTCTTCCGCCTTGCCTACAGCCATTATATGCAGCACCCGCCAGCCCCTCGCTTTCAAATAATCCGACACCATCGAGCGGTGACAGCGCCACCATACGGCTTCCGAGCACATGTAAGCCGCCGGCTGTTCTAACGCGATCCCTTCGAGCGCCCGCGCCGCCTTTTCGAAATCCTTCGTCTCCATATAATCCGCGTACCCGCGGAATGATTCGTTCCGCCAGCGGCTGTTCTTCGAATCCTTCCGCACCTTTCTCCGCCCTCCCAAATCCTCCATGTGGACGTAGCCTATTCCGGCTTTTTGCAATTCGGCGGTCAGGTTCTCCTTGTTAAAGTGTGGGTATTTCCGCGAGCCGGGAAACTGCCTTATGTCCACCAGGACCGTGACGCCGAAGGACTTCAGCATCGCCGTGAGCTCTTCCATGCTGTGCGTGGAGTGCCCGACGGTATATATGGTATTCTGGTCCGAGGCTTTCACGTCCCGGCTCCCTTTTCCCCTTATCCGCATCCCTGCCGCGGCTTTCCGCCCCTCGCTCCTCCCCGGCGGTCTCACCTCCCGGGTTACGCGGAGTGCCGTTTCGGCATATTCACCCTGGGAACGAAGAAGGGCGTTCCGCTTCGCCCCTCTTTGCATATACTTCCTGTTAAATACAGGTTATCTATTGACAGGCTTTGGTGTCAAGCTGCGAAATCCGCCTCGGAACGGTGACGATCTGCCGCGTCCTGTCTTTCAAACGGAACCGTGGAATCGTATCAACCACGAGAAGTACGCTATCAGTCCGGCCGCACGGGCCCTCCGGCGTCTTTATGCTCATTGCGTCGCCCGGACCTCGCTAAATGATCTCGTAAACGATGAGCGCTATCAGGGGCGGCAGCACCCCGAATCCTATCAGCCACTTGCCCCTCCCCGTTATCCCGTATCTCCCCTTCAGTATGAAAAGCCCCGTTACGTTGATCGTGATGAGCATGACGGCGAACACGTCCGAGGCCCATCTCCAGCCCTTGGCGCTGTTCCGGTGTAGGACGTTCGCATGGGTGTAGGACGTTCGCATGATAGAACAGGGGCCGCCTGTAAAGCTTCTCGTATATCCCGGTACCGGTGCTCAGGTTCAGATGGAGCGAGCCGTTATCGTAATATATCTTGACCTGGTCCGGCGTCGGCATGTCGTAAACCTTAAACGATTCTTCGCCGACCAGCTTGCCGAAGCCGTGGACCAGCTCGTCGTTCAGCTCCGCCACGGAGTGCTTCCCGGATATCTTCACCGCTTCTCTATGTATCACGAAATCCGGATTCCAGTCGTTTATGTGGTTGAGGGCGATGCCGGATATACAGTAGACGATGATGAGAGAAGAAAGAAAATAGCCGAGGTCTCGGTGAACTGCAATGTTGAGCTTCCTTATTTTCATTGCCACATCTTTCCCAGTTGTCAGATATCTTCGGCGGCCCCGACCCGGATCTTACCCGCGTATTCACGGGAAACGTCTATCACCCACCGCTCTATGTTTTTGTCCGGCAGTATCGCGTCTGGTTTATATACGACCCTCTTTTCCGGGTCGCGGACATTCGAAACCCCGCCGCCGATAATTTTCACCTGAAACGTTTCATCGAAAGCCACGAGGACGGGAATCACGATCGCCGCCCGCTTCTTCTTGAGCACCCTGTTGATCGCGTCCGTCGTTTTGCCCGGGTCGTAACGCGCGATATGCCCGCACCAGCCGTAGGCGTGCTCGGTGATACCTTTCTCTCTCTTCACGTATTCGGCGACTTCATCGAACAGCTCGCCCCATTCTCTTTCGTACAATTCGTCGCCGTATCCGATAAGGACGAGCCCCTCGTTCCCGGCATCGGTGGAAAGGGTCTCCACTCGTCTCAGCACGTTCTTTTGCAGGATGCCGGTAAAGTCGAGAAGCGGGGCGATGTAGATTCTTGCCTTCGGAGCGTATCTTTCTATTTTTTCTATTTTCAACATCTCCATCGACGCGGGGTCTTCCTTCTGCCCGATAATGGTGGGTATGTCGTCGAACGAGTGGGGGCTTACGGTAAGGAATATCGGAATGACCACTATGTCAGTGAATCCCTCGGCATCGTATTCCTTGAGACGCGTGGCTATGGAGGGCTCGTTGTACTCCATAAAAGCGGTTTTTATTCCCTCTGCCGTACCGCCGCCGAGAACGTCCTCCCTCACGCCGGCTTCGAGGTCCAGAAGGGCTTGTCTCCACGCTTCCGACCGCGAGCCGTGGTTGACGAGAAGGACGCCGATTTTCTTTCCCCCGGGTGCGTGATCAGGCTGCTGCTCTTCCTTGTTGCATGAGAGAATGGAAAAGAAGAGAGCGCAAAAGATCACCGTGAGTGACAGCGCACGCGTGAAACGTGTAATGATGCCGGCGTCGTTCATTATCGTTATCTCCCGTTATTCGTATTTTGTCTTACTCCCGGAAGCCGAGTCCAACTTCCGGGGTCATGCACAGCCCCGAGAGCCCGGGCTCGCGGGCCGTATAACTTCCGGCTATTCAGTCGTTCCGGGGCATGTCTTTTCGAGCTGCGGAAACGTATAAATTCATTTCGGGGAGGATGCGTAATAATATGAAAATGATAATCATTATCAGTATTGATGCCCGGCTCGAAGGTGTCAATATTTATCGGTAAAGTTATCGGTTCGGGAGCGCTACGGCGCTCGCCGATACGCATAGCGGGCGGCTTATACCGGCGTCAGGCAATCCTGCTCGATTATATCTAAATAAAGCCTTGCCTTTACCTCTCTCCATAATGTAAAATTAAGTGAACCATTCTGTTCAAAATACCGATTTCCATAATTTTTTGGAGGCACTAATGAGATTTGGCGATTACCTGAAGAGCAAAAGGAAACAGCGTAATATTACACAGGAAGACCTTGCCCGGGCGCTTAACGTTTCAAGTGTTTTCATCCACCAGCTCGAAACGGGCAAGGTAGACGCCCCATCCATCGAGAGATGCAGCCAGATAGCATCGATACTGGAAGTAAACATCGACGAGCTATGGACGGTCGCAAAGAAAGAACGCCTCAAGAGATTCATGGAAAAAGAGGACATTACCGACGACAGCTTCGAGGTCCTCACCGATGCCGAGAAGGCCCTCATTAATCTTTACAGGAGCCTCGACCACGACATGCGGAGGGATTTCGGCGGTATGATTTTCATGCTCCTCAGACATTCACAGGACGAAGGAGTCCAGGAGATACTGGAAGAATTCATTAAATGCGCTTAATGGGAAGGTTTTCGACAATCCTTAAGGCCGTGGGAATAGAGCTATGCATTCTCGCTCTCATAGGACTCGTGTTCCTTTTTCAGTTCAACAAGGCCAAGGAAGAGTTCGTAGTCAAGACAAGGGCCATCTCCGAAACGATCGGCGACCTCGCCAGCGACTTCTACGCCGAGGAAGGCAAGCAGCCCACCAGCGGCGAGTTCTACCATTTCCTCGACAAGCGCCTCGGCCGGAAGAAGCTCTTCAACACCTTCGAGATAGCCCCCAAGTTCTTCAGCGTCGTCTTCAAGAAAGACGTCGAGGCCAACCTCGCCGGCGACGGGCTGTTCATGAAGGAGTTCTATCCCGAAGACGGCTACACGGTCAAGGACTTTAACGGCATAATCTCCGTATCGGTGCCGTTCTCGTCCCAGGCCCAGTCCGAGCCCTTCGGGATCGTAAAGATAGATTCCGACACCAAGGCCATATTGAAAAAGGTCTTCGCGGACAACTATCTCCTCTACGCCGCGATGCTCATAGTTTTGAACAACCAGGCCTTCATCTTCTATCTCCTCATGAGGAAGAAAAAGGAGATAGTATTCGAGAAAGGATATTTGAAGGAGCACTCCATCGGGGCGCTCAAGATAATGCATAAGGTCCTCGGCGACATCATAGAGGACCACAAGACCGACCGCGTCGACGGTGACGACCCTGCAAAGAAGCAGGAATCCGGCAAGAACGTCATATCCATATCCGAGCTCGCCGAAAAGAGAAAGCAATGAAAAAGCTGCTGTTTTCCATATTCCTGCTCCTTTTCGTGATTCTCGCCGGCTGCGACAGCCCCGAGAAGAACGGCGTCGTCGAGCTCGACGGCCCGATACTCGAGAGCATCGACGCCGACGGCAACCTCGAATTCAACGGGGCGGTCATAAACACCAGCGACCAGCCCGTCCGCTCCGTCTACGTAGTGATAGTTCTCAAGGACAAGGGCGGCAACATAATAGAAGCCAACTCCGTTTCACTCTTCGAAGAAGATATGAACGCCCTCCTTTATCCGTCCGAAAGGGCGTTCTTCAAGATGTCGGTCGCCTCTAATCCCAACAGGGTCTTTTCGAGAGAGGTCGAAATATACTACGAAGATCCCAACGAGACGCCTCCTCCATCCTAAAAGCTGGAGAGTTACTTTAAGGTTTTCCTCCATCCTTCCCCCGGCGCCCGCCTGAAAAGCATTCCCCGACAGGAAATCGCGCCGTTTAAATAGCTCAAATCGTGGTCTAAGTTTTAATTCTAAGCTATAACAACATATCAAAATTCGCTATAGCTTCATTCCTGCCTAAACGAACGGCGCCATTTTGCCGGTGATGGTAAAGCCGCGGGAAAACCGCTCCTGCCGCTTCTTTCCCCTCGGCTGCGCTCTAATTCCCTCTACTCACTGCAAAATATATCCGGTCATGCCGCTTTATCCAGCGGCTGGGCTTGCGTCTGCACTCGGATTCGCTTTATATTAAGTATTACAATATCATACTGACTACAATTAAAGAGGTCTTTGATATTTTTATAGAAGTATTGCAAAAAGTTCAAAGAAGTGGTTAAATTGGTATTGTAACTTGGGAGGAATACTTGTTTTTAAGTAAGAAAGAACTCGTAGGACTCGACATCGGCTCCAATAGCGTGAAGCTCCTTGAGCTGAAATCGGTGAAGAGCGGGTATCAGCTTAAGAATATCGGCGAGGCAATTTTGCCGAGGGATGCGGTCGTAAACAAGATCATAAACAACTACGACGCGGTCTCGGAAACCATAGCCTCTCTCTTCGGCGACCTCAGGGTGAAAACCAGGAACGCCGCCATATCCATTTCCGGCCATTCGGTGATAATAAAAAAGGTAAGCCTTCCCAAGATGTCCGAAAACGAGCTCAGGGAATCCATCCCCTGGGAGCTGGAGCAATACATCCCCCAGAGCATTCACGACGTCAACTACGACTACCAGGTAATGCCGGGCGAAACGCCGGAGGGCAACATCGACGTCCTCATAGTCGCGGCGAAGAAGGACGTTACGAACTCCTACGTCTCCGTGGTGAGAGAGGCGGGGCTCAATCCCGTCGTGGTCGACGTAGACGTCTTCGCTCTCGAAAACATGTACATGGTGAACTACCCCGAATCCGAAGGGCTCGTATCCCTCGTCAACATCGGCGCCTCGGTCACGAATATCAACATCCTCAAGGACGGGGTCTCCGTCTTCACGAGGGACATAACAACCGGCGGCAACATCTACACCGAATGGATAATGAAGGAAACCGACGCCGCCTTCGAAGAGGCCGAGCTTCTGAAGACCTCCATGAAAGACGGCGAGTCTCCCCCCGAGCTCGAAAAGGTCACAGGAGAATTCGTGGACATGATATCCGGCGAGATAAAAAGAACGCTCGACTTCTTCTCGTCCACGCTCTGGACAAGCAAGGTGAACCGGATACTCATAGGCGGCGGATCGTCGGGCGTAGCCGGTCTCAGGGATACACTCTCCGACATAACCGACGCCGCGGTGGATTTCATGAACCCCTTCAGGAACGTCGCCTACGACCCCAACGATTTCGATCCCGAATACATACAGTCGATAGCCCCCAAGATGAGCGTGGCCATGGGGCTCGCTTCGAGGAAGCCGGGGGACAACAAATGATAAGGATCAACCTCATACCGGAACCCGAAAAGCGGGACGTGCGTGGTGTGGGGCAGCTCGTCCTCGGGCTCCTGGTTATAGTTGCGCTGTTCGCTGTGCTGGCTGCGCTCCACGTCATGCAGGGCAGGCGGATAGAAGAGGTGAACCGCAAGATCGCCCGCGCCGAAAAGCGCATCGAGGAGCTCGAAACGATAAAGGAAAAGGTGGACGACTTCAAGGCGAAGAACGAAGAGCTCAACAGGCGTATAGACATAATCAAGGTCCTCGAAAGTAACCGCACCGGGCCTCTCTTCGTCATGGACGCCCTCGCGGAAGCCATACCCAACAAGGCATGGCTCGATGAATTCACCGAAAAAGGGCTTCAGGCGAGGCTCGTCGGAATAGCCGACAACGAATTCACGGTGGCCGATTTCATGAAGTCGCTCGAATCCTCTCCCTACTTCGTATCCGTCGAGCTCGGAGTGATAAAAAAGACCGAGATACGAAAGCTCGACCTCAGGAATTTCATTATCAACGCGAAGCTCGACTACGCCGGTAAAAAGAAAACGGAGGCGGCCGAAACCGGGTCTGTGGCGCCCGAAGCGCCCGACACCGCCAAAAAGGGCCGATAGACGATGGCTTTTTACGACGAAATATCCGAAAGGTTAAGCGAGCAGCCGGTTCACGTAAAGCTCGTTCTCCTTCTTGTAATCGTCGGGGTCGTATCCGCGGCCTACTGGTACTTCTACTGGTCTCCGGGCCGGGAGACGCTCGAGCGCGCCCAAAGGAAGCTCGCCTCCGAGCAAAAGAAGATAAAAGAGTACGAGGCCATAGCCGCCGAGCTCCCCGCCTTCGAAAAGGAGTTCGACAGGCTCGGCAGGGAATTCGAGCTCATATCCTTAAAGCTCCCCAAGGAAAAGGAGATACCGGCCCTCATAGACAGCGTTTATTCCGAGATATCCGGCTCCAGCCTCGATTCCATAATCTTCCAGCCGCAGGGGCAGGTGGCCAGGGAGATATACGCCGAGATACCGATACAGATGGAGGTCATAGGCGGCTATTTCAATCTCGCCGATTTCTTCGACCGCATTTCGAGGCTTCCGAGGATTGTGAACGTGAGGGACCTCGTCCTCTCGCGTACGGACGTAAAGGGAAACAACGTCATACTCAACGCGAAATTCAGCGTCGTAACCTTCAGGCTCCTCCCCCAGCCCGAAACCCCGCCAGCCGGCGAAAAGGGCAAGGGCAAGGCCAGGGGAAAATCGAAGAAGAGAAGTACCAAATAAGAGAAATAACATGAGATTGCTTAAGGCCGAACATATCCCCGCGCTGGTGCTGCTCCTGGCGATAATTCTTTCCGGGACCCTTCCGTCCTATTCGCAGGGTGGGGAAGAAAACACCATAGGCGAGGGCATGGAAGTCATAAGATCCGCCCGCGAGAACGCGCCGCCGATGCCCGGCTCCGAGGCCGAGCCCCCTTCCGGCGCCGGTGCTCCCCCGGGCGAGCCTGCATCCGGGACCGATAGATCGCTCGAGGAAAGGGCGAGCGCCATACAGCCCGTCGCGGGCGACAGGCCCCCTTACGATCCCGCCGGAAAGAGGGATCCCTTCAAGCCCTTCATAAAGCTCGTGGACATCCCGGCGGCCGGTCCCGCGCCGGTGGTCGTCCCGCCGATACAGAGATACTCCCTCGATCAGTTCAGGATATCCGGCATCGTCTGGATGAGCGGGAAGCCCCGGGCGATGGTCGTCGACCCCGAGGGCAACACCTACTTCCTCGGTGACGGCGACAGGATAGGCAACAAGGAAGGAGAGATACTCGAAGTGAGGGAGAACGGCCTCCTGGTCGAGGAGACCATAAGGTCCGAAGACGTCTACGGCGAAGTAAAGGTCGAAACGAAAAAATCCGTTCTCGCATTCGAAGACGGTCAATGACGGACGATTGAAATAAAGGAGGAAGATTTAGAAGGAGGATGGATTAATGAGAACCCTGTTCATAAAGGTCACCCTGCTCATTGTCTGTGTGCTGTCCACGGCGTCGTACGCCCGGGGCAGCGCGCCCCGGTCAAATTACGAAAACGACTCATTAACAGGTCCGGAATCCCCGGCGGCACAGGCGGACGGCGCCGCCCGAATCCAGGTGGCGCAGGCCCGGGCGGTCAATGCCTCCGACCGGTTTAACCACGTCGAGAGCATAGGCTTCGAAGTCGATAAGGGGATGGGGATCGTCACTATAGGCACGGCTTCCCCGATTCAATACGAGAGGCTCGCGGACGAGGACAAAAAGGTGAGCCTCAAGCTCTCGAACGTGATACTCGCCGACAAGTTCCAGGTTTCGAGGGACGTAAGCGACTTCGACAGCCCCATAAACTTCATCTCCTCGTTCAGGGACCCGATAAAGCCGAGCGACATCATAGTGGTAATCGAGCTAAAAGAATCCCGCGTCCCGGTAAACGTAAGCCAGAGCGGGAACCGGCTCGTGCTTAACTTCGGGGAGTCCCGGGCCGTCCGGGCCGCGAGCGAGCAGCAGGTCGATGTCTCGGTGCACCCCGAAGACCTCTACGCCTTCGACTTCAGGCTCACTTCCATGCCCGGGGCCGTAAAAACGTACAAGGGGCAGCTCGTCTCCTTCGATTTCAAGGACGCCGACATAAGGGACGTGCTGAGGATTATCTCCGACATAAGCGGCCTCAACATGATCATAGCCAGTAACGTCGCCGGCACGGTAACGCTCAAGCTCACTAACGTCCCCTGGGACCAGGCCCTCGACGTCATACTCGAAGACGCCGGTCTCGGCGCCTTCCTCGACGGCAACGTCCTCAGGATAGCGCCCCTCGCCACGCTCCAGGCCCGCCAGCGCGCGGTAAGGAAGACGGTGGAGACCAACGAAGAGCTCGAGCCCCTCATCACGCGCCAGGTCTTCGTCAACTACGCGACGGCGGCCGAGCTCATCCCCCTCGTCGATCCGCTTCTAAGCGACAGGGGCGAGCTCAGGGTGGACACCAGGACGAACAGCATTCTTATAAACGACACGGCGGTCAGGGCCGGGCAGATAGAGTCCCTCGTCGAGGACCTCGACACGAGGACCCCCCAGGTGCTCATAGAATCGCGGATTGTGCAGGCCACGCTCAACTTCACCCGCGAGCTCGGCATACAGTGGGGCTTCGATTACAGGGCCTCGGCCGCGACAGGCAACCCGACGGGCGCAACGTTTCCGTCGAGCGTCGAAGTCGGCGGCACCACTGTCGGCAGCCCGTTCGGCACCACGGGAGACAACTTCATTATCGACCTCCCGGCGGCTGCGGGCCCGGGCTCGGGCGGCGTTATGGGTATCGTCCTCGGGAGCCTTACGGGTGCGTTCGACCTCGACCTCCGGCTCTCCGCCCTTGAGCAAAGGGGCGACGGCCGAATCCTTTCTTCACCGAAGGTGCTGACGCTCGAAAACACGCCGGCGAGGATAGAGCAGGGCGTTTCGATCCCGTTTCTCTCCGTTTCCGCCGCGGGCACGCAGACCCAGTTCGTCGACGCCACGCTCAGCCTTTCCGTAACCCCCCAGGTGACGAACGACAACCGGATACTCATGGAGATAGTCGTAACCGACAACTCCCCCGACCCTGCGCTCACGGGCGCGGGAGGCCAGCCTTCCATAAGAAGGAACGAGGCCACGACGCAGGTCCTGGCGAGCGACGGCGAAACCATAGTCATAGGCGGCATATTCACGCGCCGAATGGACGAGACGAACAACGGGCTTCCCTGGTTTTCGCGGCTCCCCCTCCTCGGATGGCTCTTCCAGAACAACAGGACGAACGACGAGAGAAGGGAGCTCATAGTATTCATAACACCGAGGATCATCAGGTAAAAGACAGATATCCTGGAGGATGGTTTGATGAGAAGGAAATTAATAGGACAATTGGTATTCCCGGCGCTCGTTGCCGTGTTCCTCGCGGCGGGTCTAGCCGCAGGCGGCTGCGGGTCGAATCCCCCGTTCGCGCCCTTCGGCTCGACGATAGAGATACTGAACCCGCCCGAAGATATCAACATCGGGCTCAACGCCATAACGCAGATTCTCGTACGGGCCCAGGTGCTCGGCCCAGACGAGGAGCCCCTCAACGACGTGCGGGTGATTTGGGATTTGTCATTTGCCGACCAGAATTCGTTCGTGATAGATACCAACGGGGACGGTATCGCCGACGCGAAGGCGCTTCAGCTCGTCGATAACGGCGCGTGCTCGCCGCAGCAGTGTGCGTCGACATCCATAACCGAATGGTTCAGCATGGGGGCGCTCGTGGATTCGCCTTTCGATGTTCTCACCGACAACCGCGGCATGGCCTTCGTGCTCCTTCTGATAGGCGACGCGGTAATCGACCCCGCGACGCTTTCCGCGTCCACAGACAGCGGCGCTATAGATATAGTGACCTTCTCGGTGAACGCTGACCTCGGGGAGTAGATGTTATTCCGGCAAGGAGGATGGATACAGATGATGCTTAACAGGATGTTCAAACGCAAATCCGTAAAGGTAATCTCCATACTGACGTTTCTCGGGCTCATGGTTTTGTCGCAGCACGCCTGCGTCGACAGCCTCGACAGCGGCGACGAGTCCGAAAACCCGGTAAACACGTTCATCATGAACATGAGCGCGAACCCGAACACCGTATTCGGGAACGCCTCCGAGGAATCCTTCATACAGGTGGATACGCTCCTCGTTCCGGACGGCTCGGAAATAGATTACGAGATAACCTTTTCGAGTAGCGGCCTCCCTCCGGCGCTAAGGGGATGCCTCTTCGACAGCAGCGGCACTGTAATAAACAACGAGGCCTTCGTTAATTATCTCTCGGGCGTCCTCGTCGGCATAAACGAAACGGCCTCTATAAATATCTCGGCTACCGTCAGGCTCGCCGACGGCCGGAGCGAGAGCGATTTCACGACGCTTACGCTCGATGGCGTCGGCCTCGTAGCGGCGACGCCCGGGCCCGACACCGACCCGATAATCGTGCCCCATCCGTCTACGACCCCGGCGCCTACGAACATCGCCGTCCCGCTCACCTTCCAGTCCGTGGGTTTAGAGCCCGGAACACTCGTCGAGATATCGCTCAGCAATCCCGACATCGGCTCACTTAACGGCGGCGGCGACCCCGAGATCGGCGACGCTATCTACGTCGCCCCGATACTCGGCAACGTAAACTCTGGCCAGTTCTTCGTCCAGTATAACGCCTTCGTCGGACAGGCCGGCACACAGATTATACTTGCCAGGACCCAGATTCAGATTCCGCCGGAATTCATAACCCTCTGTCCCCTCATAGCTGAGGAAGACGGACTTATCGAAGTTGTGGTCATTATAACCCAGGAAGTCGCCGCACCGCCCACGCCGGGGCCGACCCCCGGGCCTGACGACGGCGGCGGCGACGGCAGCTCCGGACCTACGATACCGCCGGATGTTATAGAATAGAAAAACTTCGGAGCCTGTCCCCGCGTGGGGCAGGCCCTCTCCGGGGCCGGACGCACGAAGCCCGCGCCCGACTCCGGAGACTCTTTTACCGCCCCCGCCAGGCCGTAGGCTTAACGGAGCGTATGAGATCGATATGGATGTCATATAAGGATTGGGGGAGTAAGTCCGGCTTGACTTACCGTCTGCATGTTGTTTACCTTTATATGTTGGTTGGCTTCGGGGAGTGTTTTTTACCGGCAATAATACAATTCAGGAAGGATAATCATGGAGAGACAGTTCAAGATAATTGTTGAAAAGCATCCGGATGTCTATGTGGCATATCCGATCGGCTTGAAGGGAGTTGTCGTCGGTGAGGGCGATACGTATGAGGATGCTTTGACGGACGTGAAATCCGCTATCCGGTTCCACATAGAAACCTTCGGTGAGGATGTTTTAACTGACGAATCACCTGTTTTAGAAGTGTTTTTAGCCGAGGCCGGGGTAGGTCTTTAAATATATCGCCGTCTCAATATCCCAAATAAGTTCCATTTTATTGAGCTTTGTGTTCCGTTTTCTGAATTCTCGTAGAAATTGCTTGACATTCCTTTGGTTCCAATTTAATGGAATATCTCATGACTAAATTTCCTGTCGATGCGCCGAAGGCGAGGGTAATAAAAACGCTGGAGCTTCTCGGTTTCCTTCTTATTCGGGAGCGAGAGCACATAGCAATGCTGAGGGAAAATCCTGACGGGACACGGACGCCTCTGACAATACCTAATCATGCGAGAATCAAAGGCTCGACTCCAAGAAGTGTTTGCACACAGGCTGGAATATCGAGGGACGAATTCCTCAAAGCGTATGAGCAAGTGTGATAGGGTATTTCTTGCACATTCCGTTTGACTTAACCCTGCCCTCTTTTTACCATTTATAAATGGGGGGTATGCCGTCTCGGTTTGCGGGCGTGCATATAATTTTGAGGGGGTCACAAATGTCAGTCCGGGAATCGGATCTCGATAAGAAAAAAATGGCAAGGGAGCGCTGGGAAAGGGATTATGCCCGCGCTCATAAGCGCGACGCCGACTTCACCACGATATCCGGCATGGACTTGCCGCCTCTCGCAGACTCGGGCGACCTCGCGGGTTTCGACCCCGAATCCGAAATAGGCTACCCCGGCCGGTTCCCCTACACCCGCGGCATACACAGCACTATGTACAGGAGCCGACTCTGGACTATGCGCCAGTTCGCAGGCTTCGGCACACCGGAAGACACTAACAGAAGATTCAAATACCTCCTCGGCCACGGCCAGACCGGCCTCAGCACGGCCTTCGACATGCCCACCCTAATGGGCTACGACTGCGACAGCCCCATGGCGCGCGGCGAGGTCGGGAGGGAAGGGGTCTCGGTCTCGTCCCTTGAAGACATGGAAACACTTTTCGACGGAATAAACCTCGATCAGGTAACGACGTCCATGACCGTCAACTGCAGCGCGAGCATAATTTTCGCCATGTACCTCGTCATGGCCGAAAAGAAAGGCGTAAGCCGGGACAGGCTCCGCGGCACACTCCAGAACGACATGCTGAAGGAATTCATAGCCCAGCGCGAATGGATATCCCCGCCCGGCCCGTCGGTCAAGATCGTCATCGACGTAATCGAATTCTGCGCGCGCCGCGTCAAGGGCTGGCACCCGGTCTCTATCTCCGGCTACCACATCCGTGAGGCGGGCTCCACCGCAGTACAGGAGCTGGCGTTCACCATCGCCGACGGCATAGGCTACGTCGAGGAAAGCATAAAGCGGGGCCTCGACGTAGATGATTTCGCCCCGCGTCTCTCCTTCTTCTTTAACGTCCACAACGACTTCCTCGAAGAGGTCGCCAAGTTCAGGGCGGCCCGCCGCATGTGGGCGAAGATCATGCGTGACAGGTTCGGAGCGAGAGACCCGAAGTCTCTCACGCTCAAAACCCACGCCCAGACGGCAGGCGCGAGCCTCACGGCGCAGCAGCCTGTAAACAACGTCGCCCGAGTTACAATACAGGCCCTCGCTGCGGTCCTCGGAGGCACCCAGTCCCTCCACACGAACTCCATGGACGAGACGCTCGCCCTCCCGACGGAAGAGGCCGCCACGGTCGCGCTCAGGACGCAGCAGATAATCGCCGAGGAAAGCGGAGTCGCTAATACGATAGACCCCTTCGGCGGAAGCTACCTCATGGAATCCCTCACGAGCCGCATCGAAAAGGAGGCCTTCGACTACATAGACAAGATCGACCGCATGGGCGGCATAATAGCGGCGATAGAAGAGGGTTATCCCCAAAAGGAAATAGCCGACGCCGCCTACAAGTACCAGCGCGAGCTCGACACCGGAATAAAAACCATAGTCGGCGTCAACAGGTACGTCCACGAGGACGAGGAAGTTCCGATTCCGCTCCTCAAAATAGAGGACGAGGTCGAAGAGGCCCAGAGACAAAAACTAACTGTCCTCAAGCGCCGACGCGACAACAAGGCTGTAAAGGCCCGGCTTGAAGACATACTCCTCGCCGCGCGTAGAGGCGACAACCTGATGCCGTTCATCATAGACGCCGTCCGTGACCACGCCACCCTCGGCGAGATAAGCGACATATTCCGCGAGGCCTACGGCGTCTACCGCGACCCGGGGTATTTCTAATTTCGCTGGCAATGCCTTTTAAACTCTCCACAAATCGCGTAACCTCATACCTTGATAAAGGGTCTAAAGAGATGGAACAGGAAAACAGGTTAAGAATTCTTATCGGCAAGGCCGGCCTCGACGGACACGACAGGGGGGTAAAGATAGTAGCGAGGGCCCTTCGTGACGCCGGGTTCGAGGTCATCTACACCGGCCTTCACAACTCCCCGGAGGCCATCGTCGAAACGGCGCTACAGGAAGACGTCGACGCCGTCGGGCTAAGCATCCTTTCCGGCGCCCACAACTACCTCTTCCCGGAGATAATCCGCCTCCTCGAAGAGAAGGGCCTCGGCGACATCACGGTCTTCGGCGGGGGTATTATCCCGAAGGAAGACATAGAAGGACTCAAGCAAAAGGGAGTAAAAGCGGTATTCGAGCCCGGGACGTCCACGGACGAGATCATAAGCTGGGTAAGGGAGAACGTCTCCCCGAGGGCTCTTTAGCCTGATGTAATGAAGTGCGTAAGCTGCAGTAATAGGAAAGGCAAGCGGCATTGCCCTGCGCTCGGCGGCTCCATATGCGCCGTCTGCTGCGGAGAGAAAAGGGGGGTTGAAATCAACTGCCCGCCCGATTGCGTTTACTACGTCGAGGGCCAGAAGCAGCACCAGCTCAAGGTAATGCACCAGAGGGTCAAAAAAGAGGGCGGCAGAAGCTACGTCCGCCGGGCCGAGCTCTATAACCGTAACCCCGAAATCTTCGCCCGTATCGAAAAGCTCTTCGCCGATTCCTACAGGGCCAACAGGAATCTCACGAACAAAGACGTCGCCTCGGGCCTCGAGCTCGCCAAAAATACGCTCGACACCGAAAAGAAGGGCCTCATCTACCAGCACCAGGGCGAGAACTCCTACGCCAACGATCTCTCGACGAATATCCTTATCGCGATAACCGACTACAAGGACAATCCCAAGATCACGGGAGAAAGGGTAGACCTCGACTTCGCCATAAAGGTCATAGACGAGTTTTTAAGGGAAGCGCGGTTCTACGTCGAGAACGACCCGAATCCCCGGAGCTACCTCGTACACATCTTACGCTACCACCCCGGGGAAGCGCCCGCACAAAGGCAGGCGGGGGGGATTATAATCACGCCCTGACTTTGTCGTTAATGGTTGTCTTTTCCGGCGGAGGGGACGGTGTTGATGATCGCTGAAACTATAAACGCTACGACGGCCACGATTGCGAGGTACTTGAAAAACCTCGACCAGTCCATGCTTATTCCGAGATAAAAACCGACGCCTACGAAGCTGAAAAGTATCAGGCATACGAAAATAGCGCCCGGCAGGTTCTTCCTTAACATAAGAGTCCAACTCCTTCTTCTCTATATTTATTCGGCCAGAAAGCATGATTTTATCTGAATCCTCGCCCCTCTTCAACCTTTTGTCAACTGCGGCCGCATCGTCCCCGCCCGGGCTCGAAAACGACGGGGATTGCGATTCGGTGATATAAAGTGTAACCTAGACACTAATAATCATTGATATGCAGGTAATAATTGCTCCTACTCGTTAATCGCCGTCCGTAAATGAGAGTCCCCAAACCTAAAGAAATAATGCGCCTCCTCAAAGGCTCTAATTTCAGGCCCATGAGGCCGAAGGAGATTTCCAGGCGCCTCGGCGTCCCCAAGGAAGGAAAGGCCCTTCTCAAGAAGATCCTTCGGAAGATGGTGCGTGACGGCAAGATAGGAAGGGCCGACGGGGGCTACGTCGCCGCCGGCTCACCGGCCGCGGCCGTAAACGACTCCGGAAGGAAGTCCCCGGAACCCGTCCTCCCCACGGCCCCCACGACGGCCCCGATAAAGGGCATGCTCAAGGGCGGGAAGATTCTCGGCAAGTTCGTCAAGACCGGGAAGACCGGGAAGATAATTCTCAAGGACGACCGGGTGCCTCACATCCCGCTCAGAATAGATGAGATAAAGAACCTCCGGAACTACAGCCTGGTCGTTTACGAGGTCAGTAACCGTGTCTCGCCCAGCCGCAAGATCAACGGACGCATTGTCGAAGTCCTCGGAAAGGCGGGCGACCTCGAAGCCGAGAAGAAGGGGATTATAAGAGAATACGGCCTCTCCGAGGAATTCCCGTCCGATGTCATGCGCGAGCTCGCGCACGTTCCCGACGAAATCCCCGAAAGCGAAATCAGGAAAAGGACAGACCTCCGGGACGAAATCATATTCACTATCGACAGCGACGACGCAAAGGACTTCGACGACGCTGTAGGCATCACGAAGACCCACTTCGGCTACAGGCTCCTCGTCTCTATAGCCGACGTCTCGTATTACGTCCCCCTCGGCGGCGAGATAGACAACGAGGCCCTTAACCGCGCGACGAGCGTCTACATGCCCGACAGGGTGGTGCCGATGCTCCCCGAAAAGCTCTCGAACGACCTCTGCAGCCTCGTGCCCTATAAGGACAGGCTCACGAAGACCGTCGAGATCGACTTCAACCGTAAGGGCCAGATGATGAGCTCCAAGGTCTATAACAGCGTTATCAGGAGCGCCGCCCGCCTCACGTACACGCGCGTCGCCGGCGTCCTCGAAGACGGCGAGGAATCCGCCATAGACAAGCACGTCGTCGAAAAGCTCCTCGTCATGCGCGAGCTCTTCCGGCTCATAAGGGTCAGGCGCAGCGAAAAGGGAGAGCTCAACTTCGACATCCCCGAGCCCGATCTCATCCGCGACGAGCTCGGACGCACGGTCGACGTCGTCAGGACGCAGCGCAACATGGCCCACGTCCTGATCGAGGAATTCATGATAGCGGCCAACACGGCGGTGGCCACGCAAACCTGCCGCCTCCAGATACCGTCCATCTACAGGATCCACGAGCGGCCCGACATCGAATCCCTGATCGAGCTCTCCGAGGGCCTGAAGAAGCTCGGCTACACGCTCCCCGCCGACGGCAAAATAACGACGCTCGACCTCCAGCGCGTCATCAACAAGAGCCGCGGCCGGCCCAACGAAGTGGCGGTCAACATGCTCATACTCCGCTCGCTCAAGCGTGCTATATACTCGACACAGGAAGAGGGGCACTTCGGGCTCTCTATAAAGCACTACTCCCACTTCACGTCGCCCATACGCCGCTATCCCGACCTCATCGTCCACAGGATTATGAACTCGGTCATGAAAAAGGGCTCGCCGCCCTACGATAAGGAATCGCTCGACTGGATGGCCGAGCACTCGTCGAAAAAAGAGCGCTACGCCGACGAAATCGAAAGGGAGGCAATAAACCTCGAACGGGCCTATCTGATGAAGTCCTACGTCGGCAAGGAATTCGAAGGAGTCGTCCTGAGCGTCCTCCCGTTCGGAATGTTCGTCGAGGTGAAGGGGATATTCGTCGAAGGGCTCGTCCCGCGTGACAGCGTCCCCAACTGGAGAAAACGCTGGTTCGACATCGGCCAGATCGTCAACGTTAAAGTTACCGAGGCCGACGTCGAAAAGAGAAGAATCACACTCAACCTCGTCCCCTAAGCGGCACGGACTGTGTCCGCTGACATCCGACGGACGCATCGTCGCTGCTGCCATCAATTCTTCGCGCTTCCTTTGCTGTTAATCTCCGTCCATTACAACGTCGTAAAACCACACTATGTGTGCCATTTTGAGTGAAAGCAAGAAATCTTCTATTATCCCCCCTTGGAAAAAGGGGGGAACAAGGGGGGATTTAATTGAATTGATTCAGTATCCGTTTTTTTAAATCTCCACCCCGAAAAGCCCCTTCAAGGCGAACCCGAAAACTATAGACAGCACGAACACTATAACGAGCCAGTGAACCCTGAATCCGAGCGCGCTCACCTCCGCCGCCGGATACCCGACGGTAATCTCCTCGACGAGGGGATTCTCCGGGATCGGCCTGTTCCCCGGGTTCATCAATATATTCCACGCGCCGCCGGTATACGCCGCCGGCGAAAGCTGCGCTATCCCGCCGCCGCCGACGACAACCTTCCTCGTAAAGCTCTCCCCGTCCGCGTTAAACGTCAGAGTATGCTCCCCCGGCTCCGCGGCCCTTATCCTCCAGTCTATCCTCTCCTGCTCCGGCACCCTCAGCGCCGGCGTCTCCACTTCTATCCCCGGCCCGGCTTCGAGCGTCACGCTCGACATCACGTCCCCGCCCGGCGCGAGCTTCACCGATACGACGGCCCGCTCCCCGGGCTCAAGGGCCCTGTGCCCGTACCAGCTGTCGAGCTGTATCAGTATCAGCCCGAGCGGTATTATCATGAACAGCATCGGCTTTACGGCGTGCTTTATGTACTTCATATTCTCCCGCAGGATGCTCCTCTGCGCGGAGAGCACCATGCCGACCTCGTCCTTGAAAAGGCTGAGCTCGTACACGTACGCCCTTATCTTTTTCTTCGCCTCCGCTATCGCCGGCTGGTTCGAGGTGTACCTGAATATGACGAGCATCAGGACGCCGATAAGTAGCGAAAAGAACGCCAGCGACCACACGGGGTCAATGCCCCTGAACGGATAAACGAGCATGCCGAAAAGCCCGCTCAACGCGGAATTAACGTATTCCATCTATTCCCTGCCGACCATCCAAACTTACGCCGCCTATTCTATATACCCGAGGCCCTTAAGCCTCCTGGCCACCTTCTCCTCGTCCTCGGGAGTAGCGCCCCCTCCCTTTCTCAGCTCCTTTTCGAGCGTGTGGGCGATGAACTCCTCCACCGACGTATAGCCGGCCTCCTCCGCGTATTTCCTGCACCTTTCCAATAAATCCTTATCCAGCTTAACCTTTGGTCCGCCGAACATATAAAGCCCTCCTCCTGGATTCTCTTCTCATTCCCCAGCCCCCACTTCGAATACATTATTCCCCGTCATCCCCTCCTGCTTCTCTATACCGAACTCTCCCAGGATTGTGGGCGCAAGGTCGCGCAGGGTAGGGTGCTCCGCGGCTATCTTCTTGTTCGACAGGAGTATCCCCGGCACGAGGGCCGCCTCTATTAAATGATCGCCGCTCCACTTCTGCTTATTGTCCCTCAGAATCTCCTTCGGAAAGCTCCCGAGCACGGTCTCCCACGACGCCCGGTACCCGCTGTTGTATCCTATCACGAGGTCGGGCGCATCCTCCAAAAACGGCCCGCTGTAAATATCCTCCGCCCTGTATATCTTCGTTATAACCTGCTTTGCGTTCTTGGGGTCCTTTACGGCAAGGAGCTTTTCCGTTATCTCTTCGAGTATCGCATCCCTCTCCTCCTCCGTGACAACCCCTCCCGCTTCACGTCCCTTCATGTTCAGGTAGAGCCCGTTGAACCCGACGCCGTAGGCGCGCGTCCCCTTCCAGTCGACGTTCTGGAAAAACTCGCTCTCCGTGTCGTCCGTAAGGGTGACGTATCCCTCCCTCGCCAGCCACGTGTTCAGGTTGAACGCCCTGTAAAAGGGCGCGAATCCGTGGTCCGAGAGAACTATCAGGGTAGTGTTTTCGTCCACCACGCCGAGCACTCGCCCGAGCACGGCGTCCATCTCGACGTAGGCGTTTTCTATGACGGCCCGGAGCTTGCCCGCCGACTCGTACGCCGGGTGCTTCGGGTCCATCGTCCGCCAGAACATGTGCGAAAGCTGATCCACCCTCCCAATGTAAAAGAAAAGAAGGCCCGAATGGAATCTCCCGAGCTCCAGCTCCAGCATGTCCGTCTCTTCCCCGAAAACGATATCCGTCTGCTGAAGGAACTCCCCGTCCGCGAGTACGTCCTCCGAAAGGGCCTTCGAATCCTCGGGAATGCCCTGCGTGTAATAGAGCCCGATCTCGTCGGCGACCTCTTCGGAATAATCCTCGGGCGACGATATCGGAAGGGCGGGGGACGACGGGTCTATGTTCACGGGCGTCACGTAGAGCTTGAATCCCGGCCTGATCTCCTTCAGATAGAACCTCACTATCCCGCTCGCGCTCTGGAGATAAGGCACCATCTCGTAATTTATTTTCACCCAATCGCTCCACTCCCCCTCTTTGAGTATTATCTCCTTTCCCTGGACGTCTATCTTCGCCACCGGGCTTTCGGGGTCTATGTATACCACGAAATCCACCTTGCTCTGGGGCGCATCCTTGAGGAAGGTATTCGGAGGCCCCGGGAGCGACGCCGCCACCCTGTTCGCCCTGACCTTTGCCCTGAAAGCCTTCCCCCCGGAGAGCTTCCGGTCGGGGTCTATCTTCTCGTCGGTATAATACGAATATGTCCCGTACGTCCCCTGCATGTCGGGCGTTCCCATCCCCGAGAGCTGCCTCGCCCCGTCCTTCACAGTCGGGAAATTTGCGGGCACCCTGAACACCGTAGCCTTTACGCCGCGCTCCGTAAGATACTCCCAGAAGGCCTTCCCTCGCCTGAGGAGCGACACCTTCCCCGAGGACAGCGGTATAACCCACTTCCCGACTGTAACGGTTTTCTCCGGCGGCTCCGCGCTCGACGTCGAGAGGTACGGGAACATCGTTCCCGGCTCCCTGTGTATGAAATCGAATATTCCGTGCCCTCCCGGGTTCATGCCGGTTATAAAATCCGACCACGCGACAGGGCTCTGCGGGGGCATGCTCGTCCCGAGCTCCTTGAAATTCCCTTCCTCGGCCAGCTTCTCGAAGTTAGGCAGCTTCCCCTCCTGCATCAGCCTCGTCAGTATCTTCGGGTCCATGCCGTCGAAGCCTATCACTATCACCTTCCTCTCCCCCGGCGCGGCCCCCGCTTTCGGGCTGTCCCCGCTCCCGCATCCGAGCGTAGCCGTGAGCATAAACACCGCCGCCGCAATCGCCGCCCGTGCCGCCGTCCTTCCCCGGTAAATTCGTTCGATATAAGTGCGCATAATAATAGTCCGTTCCCTACGCCCTCTGCCTCTCCTTCTCCTCTTCCGGCTCCGCGCCGGCATTGCCGAATAACGGGCTTCCCTTCATGTACGCCGGCACGCCCACTCCGAACATCGTAAGGACGGTCGGCGCTATGTCGTTTAAATGCGGGTTCTGCTTCACGATCCTCCGGTTAGAGAATATCACTCCCGGCACTATCTTCGGATCGACGCAGTGGTCCCCGCTCCAGTGCTTCGTATTGTCCTCGAACACTTCCTCCGTAACCTTCCCCACGGCGCACGTCCACGAGCTCCTGTAGCCCGCGTTGTATCCGATCAATAAATCCGGGGCGTCGTGCTTGTACGGGCCGGTCTGCGACCTCTCGGTGTCTATCACTTCCCTAATAGCCACCTCTCCCCCGTCCCTGATACCGGTGAGCTTCCCCATGATCTCCTGCTTCAGGCCTTCGACATCGCTGCCTTCCTCGACAATGCCCGACGCCTCTCTTCCCTTCCTGTTTATGAATATCCCCGCGAGCCCGAGCGAAAACGCCCGCGTCCTCTCCCAGTCAACGCCGTCGAACCAGTCCCCGCTCACCGATTTGCCGTCCTTGAGCGCGAGGTACCCGTTCCTGTAAAGCCACGTGTTCAGGTTCACGCCCCTCCTGAACTGCGTAAACCCGTGGTCGGATATGACCATCAGCGCGGTCTTCTCGTCCGTCCTTTCGAGCGCCTTCCCTATGAGGCCGTCCATCTTCACGTATAGCTCCTCGACGACGTTCCTGTACTTTTCTACCTCCTTCCCCCTGTTTGCCGGGTGGCTCTCGTCGAGACACCTGAAGAACATGTGCTGCACCCTGTCCGTCGTGTCGAAGACGCACGCGCAAACCCCCTTCGGTGTCTTGTCGAGCGCGGTGAAGAACATCTTCTCCCTCTCCTCGTAAAGTAAATACGCCTGCTCTAAAAACGCATCCTCGTCTATGACGCCCTCGTTGAGCGCCCACGTATCCTCCGCGAGCCCCAGGGTGCCGAACGGCCCGTTCAGCTTCGCGAGGTATATCGAATATATGAAGGGATGCGAAATCGGCAGCGCGGGCTCCTCCGGGTCTATGTTAATCGGCGTCACGTACATATCGAATTCGGGCGCGAGGCTGTTTATGTAGAACCTGCATATACCCTTCACCTTAATCCCGAGCCCTGCCGGGAACGAAACCCTCACCCACGGCGAATACGCCCTCGGCGAAAGCTCTATACTCTGCCCGGATACCTCGATCACCGCTTTCCCGGCCGAGGCGTCGATCTTTATCTTCAGCGGAATCCTGATCTCCCCGCCGTCCTTGACGAGCGAGTTCTCGGGGCCGTGAAGATATGTTTCGACGACGCCGTCCCTTGCCTCGACTCTCCTGCTCACCCCGCCCGTTTCCGCCCCGGCCCTGCCGGCGTTTTCGGTATAATGCGCGAACATCCCCTGCGATCCCATGAGGTCCGGCACGCACATGCCCGAGAGCATGACGCCGTTAAACTTCTCGGGCGGGAACGTTATCGGCACCCTCAATATCGAGCTGAAGATTCCCTTCTCTCCGAGTATCTTCCAGAAGGGTTTTCCTTTCCGGAGGAGCTTCATCTTCGGTCTTTCGAGCGGAATCATGTACTTCCCGATGGGGAGCACTTTCGAAGCCTTCCCTATCTCGGCCGAGGTCAGCATCGGCTGGTACGTGCACGGGTCACGCGTTATGAAGTCGAATATGTTGTGGTGCGAAGGATCGACGCCCGTCATGAACGACGACCATGCCACGGGCGATATGGAAGGATAGGTCGTCCCGAGCGAAGTGAAAGTCCCCGACTCCGCGAGCCTCGCGAAGTTCGGCAGCTTCCCCTCGGTCATGAACTTCCGGGCGAGCCCCGGGTCCATGCCGTCGAGCCCTATTATTATAACCCTCTTCACGCTCCCGCCCTTCGGCCCTCCCTTTCTAAGGAGCGCCCTCACGACGTACCGCATCGGCCAGGAGACGAGATAAAAAAGCGCGAGCGCGAACGTCAGTATCAGTACCAGGAACGACGAAAGGAAGGCGAAGCCCGCGCCCGGCCCTATGTATGCGAAGGCCGGCGACGCCCACGATGAAAATACCGTAACTATGACTGCGAAAAGTAAAACACTCCGCACGCAATACCTCATACGATTTATCCCTGTCGGAATCGCCCCCGCCCTGTGCCCGGAACCGGCTCCAGCGAATCCGCGGCAGGCTCACTGCAAGTAATTAAGAGCCTTGAGCTGCTCCTTCTTTTCGTTGTCGAGATCCACCTTTCCGGCTTCCGAAACCCCGAGATCCTTTCCCGCCTTTCCCGCTTTCTCCCTGTCCTCGGATAAAAGCAATCTCCCCTTGCCCGCGAGCCCGCCGTTCCGGGTCAGCGGCAGACGTTCCTGTTCTCCCGGGTCGGTCTTGAGGTCATAGAGCTCCTCTTGCCCCGAAACCGTGCCGCGTATGAATTTGCTCCCTCCGAATACGACGCTCTCCTTGTCCTCGTAATATAAAACCCCGGTGCTCGTGATAGGAGGCTTCGAGTATGCGGCCGGGCTCTCGTCCAGAAGCGGCGTCAGCGATTCCGCCATCATCGAATCGCTTCCGTACTCTACGCCCACGACGTCCAGCACCGTCGCCGGAATGCTCCTCGTGCTGACCTCCTCTCTCCGCCTCTCGCCCGACTTCATGCCCGGGAGCTTTATGACGAGCGGCACGCCGATTACCTCGTTATAAAGCGAGTGTCCGTGCTCGTAACCGCCGTGGTCCCAGAACTCCTCCCCGTGGTCGCTCGTGAATATAATCAGCGCGTCGTCGTAAATTCCATATTGCTTTAGCGCCGCGATGAAGCGCCCGAGCTCGTGGTCCACGTATCTCACCTCGGCGTCGTAGAGCTCCCTTATCCACTTCCTCTGCGCCTCGCTCGGAGAAAAATGCCCCGACCTCACGTTCCTCGCGCTCTCGAATACGTACCCTATGCCGTCGTCCTTTACGGCGTCCTTCGATATGTACTCCCGGGGCGGGGCATACGGTATGTGCGGGTCGTAATAATGGAGCCAGAGGAAAAAATCCCTGTCCCTGTTCTCCTCTAGCCACTTAACCGAAATATCGGTCAGCTCCTTCGTAGACGTGTAATTCTTGAGGTACCCCGGGAAAGCGATATTCACGACCGTCGCCCCGAACGAATTTATGGCCTTCTGCCGCTTCGGATGATAGTCGTACTCCATAAAACCCTGATCGACGTTATATTCCGGATGGAGGAAAAAGTTGTCGATAATTGCGGCGGTGTGATACCCCGAGTCTCTCAGGCGCTCGGCGAGCGTCGTGAACTCGTCCGGCAGCATGGAGTCGGCCCTGGCCGTTTTGTGCACCGTCACCGGGAGCCCGGTCATGATCGACGAAAAGGACGGCAGCGTCCACGACGACGAAGAATAAGCATTCTCGAACAGCTCCCCGTCCGAGGCAAAGCCGTCTATCGTCGGCGTCTCGACCCTCGCGCTGCCGTAAGCCGAAAGCGCGTCCTTCCTCAGTGTGTCTACGGTTATCAGTATCACGTGGCTTACGTCGTGGTCCGCCGTCTCTTCCGCCCGAGAGACGTCGGCCTCGTACGATTCCCTGGTCAGGAGAAAGGTTACGGGCGAAACGAGCAGCGCACAGATAGTGAGCATGACGAGCGGGAATGTCGGGCTGATTCCGCTTTTCGAGAGTCTCACGAACACGGCCAGCGTTAAAAACAGGACGATGAAAAACCCGAGCGACAGCTCGTATCCCGTGTACCTCCCGAACTTCGCGAGCCATACGGACACCATTATCTCGATTGAAAGCACGGGCAGGAACAGGCTCAAAAAAGACCCGATAGCGGCGCCCTGCCTCAGCTTGTCTATCCTGGCGGCGACGAGATAGGTAAGCGCCGCGATTGCCGCCGACACGGCGAGAAACGCGGCGAGCTCCCACGCATAGCTCCTCCCCCACGTGTTGAAAAGGTCGTAGTTAAGCGATACGAGGAGCATCGTAACCCCGATGAAGACCCCGAGGGATACGGCGGCCGGAACGCTCCCGAGTCCGAAGCGCCTCGAAACCGGTCTCCCAACGGCAAGCCACAGAACGGCGAACGCAACGAGAAAGACCCCGGCGCTTACGGCTATTGTAAGAAGCGCCGATCTGAACAACGGAAACTGGAGGTATGTTTTTACGATTCCGATGGATACGTCGAGAATCGAAAATATTATGGCGAGCGAAAGCGCCGCTATGGGCACCCTTTTATCTGAACGAGCGGCTTGTTCCATGCTTTGCTGATATACGGCCCTGTTGAAATACAGCTTCCCGTACGGCCGGAGCCGTTCTCATCGATTCTGAGCTTGCCCGGAAAGTTCTCCCTGGATATTTTAACTATTATAACCAATTCCCTATCTTCTTTAACAGGTTTTTTATGCCGCCCCCGGGTGCCGCCGTAAGGCTCTTTCCGGCTATGTTCTCCGGCGGATCCATTCCGAACAGGTTCAGCACGGTCGGCGCAACGTCGTATATGCTCATGCCATCCCTCGGGCCGGGCGCTATCCGCCCCTCCCTGCACCCCGCGTCGTTCAGGACGAACACCCCGTGCCAGTCGTGGTTCGCATCGTCAGAGCCCGTATCGTTCTCGAACGTGTGGATGTTCCCCGTCCCGACGCTCCCGGCCGACCGCCACGCGAGGTCCCCGAAATACACGATAAGGTCCGGCGGGATTCCGTTCGTTTCCATGTACACGTCCCCCGGCTTTATAGCCTTCGAGCCGAGGTTCTTCCCGTCGGGGTCCGTTATCGCCTCTATCTTCGAGATCAGCTCGTCCCTTAATTTCTCGTAGTCCGCCGGGTCCACGGTCCCCCGGGGCTCCCTTCCGCGAACGTTAATAAAAAGCCGCCCGTAATATCCGCCGTCCCCCCACGCCTTCGTCCGGTCCCAGTCTATCTCCACGTCGGCTATCTTAGTCTGCGTCTTCGGATATTCCTTTAGGACGAGATACCCCTCCTTTATGAGCCACTCGTTGAAACACACCGCGCCGTCCATCTTGCAAGCGCCGTGGTCCGACACGAGTATCACCGCCGTCCCTTCCGGGACGAGCGACAGTATCTCGCCTATTTCCCTGTCGCAGTATTTGTAATATTCCTTTATCGAATCCTCGAACGGGTTTCCGGGCACGTACCTCCTGTGCGCCGGGTCGATAAAGCTCCAGAAGCCGTGATGTATCCTGTCGGTCCCCATCTCGACCATCATGAAGAAGTCCCACGGCTTCGTCTTGAGAAGGTGCTTCGCCACCTTAAAATGCTTTTCGGTCTTCTCGTATATACGCCCGAGGAGGGCCTCCTTGTCGTCGGTCCTGAAGTCCTCGACGTCGAGCACGTACCCCCCCGACACCTCCTCAACTTCATCCTTGAGCGGCACGGGATACGTGTAATTGCTTTCGGTAGACGGGGCGAGGAACCCGCTCACGACGCACCCGTTCACGGGCTTCGGCGGATAGGTCTGCGGCACGCCGAGGAGAATCACCTTCTTCCCCGCGCGGGACAAGATGTCCCACACGCGGCCGCACTTCACCGAATTCGCATTGGCTATGCCGTACGCCCCGTACGAATAATCGGTCCTGTTCCGAAAGCCGTAATACCCGAGCTGCCCCGGGTCCTTCCCGCTCATCATCACCGCCCACGCCGGGACGGTTATCGGCGGATGACAGGAAAGAAGGGGCCCGTAGGCCCCTCCCTCTATGAGTCTTTTTATGTTGGGAAGCTCGTCCTTCCACCCGAATACGAATTCCGGGTCGGCGCAGTCGAGCCCTATGACGAGAAGCTTCATCTGCTCCTTCTTCTCCCGAGCGCTCCGAGTCCCAGGAGCGCGGCCGGGGCGAACATTATCAGCATGTTCACGGCGTTCCCGGCGAGGCCTGCCGCCGCACCCGGTATGGAGCATCCGCCGCCGCCCCCGCCGTTACCCGGAGGATTCGTGGGCTCGGGAGTAGACGTCGGGACAGGCGTGGGAGACGGCGTCGGTGATTCGCCCACGGCCTCTTCCACCGCCGTAAACGCGTTAATGGCTCCGTATCCCGTCTCGTAATTAAATCCGGTCCCGTCGGTAGTGGTTATAAGAATTTCCCTCACCTGCTCCGGCGGCGCACCGGGCCCACCGAGCGCTTCCAGCACCAGCGCGGCCACGCCCGCGGCGTGCGGCGCGGCTGCCGAGGTCCCGGCGAACGGGCTGAACCCGGGCACGGTGGTCGAAACCCTGTTGGGCGCCGTCAGCGTCGGCGTATCCCTTTCTTCCAGGACGGGCGCCAGCCTTTCCGAGCCGAGGCCGCTGAGCGCCGTCGTATCGACGGGCCCGAAATATATGGTCGACGGGCCGCGCGAGCTGAAGAAGTCGAGCTCGCCTTCCAGGTCCGTCGCCCCGACCGCTATGACCAGCGGATTCGCCGCGTGCCCGTAAACGCTGTCGGCAGAAACGTTATACTCCGTCGGCGTCCCGCTGACGTTGACCAGTATTTCGAGGTCCTGCGCCTCTCCGCTCGCTTTATCTATTACGACTTCGAAAGACCCGGGCTCGTCGCCTATGTTCTGAACCTGCGCCACTTCGACAGGGATATCCGCTCCGACGCTGACCCCTGTGTCTATTATGTCGAGGGTTTCCGAATCGAGCAGGTAAAGGTCGTAGTCGTCGGTAACGGATCCGTAGGGGTTACTCCAGTGGAGTATTATGACCGACCTCTGTCCGGCCCCGAGCTGAAACGTCATGCCGCCGTCGCTCTCCTCGCCGGCCCTCGCGCCGAAGTCGTGAAGGTTATTCCCCGGGTCCTCGGGGTCTATGTCGAGATACACCGCCTGGTAGTGCCTGTGGGCGTCGTTCCCCGCCGCCGAAATGAATACTATGCCGTCCTCCACGGCCTCACCGGCCCTCGTGGCCACGGAGCCGTCCTGGAACGTGGGCTCCGTCAGGAACCCTATGTCGTCTATGATCACGTCTACGCCGTTCGCTGTGAAGTAATCAATGGCCTGTATGAATTGAAGAGAGCTGAGCCCCGAATAAAATGCAAGGCCCGCCCCCGGCGCAACGTCGTGGACGATTTCCAGTATGGCCGTTCCCTCGTCGCCTTCTCCAGGGTTGCCGATGAGTACGGTGTCCGGCAGGTCTCCCGTAGACTGCGATACGGCGAGGCTGTCTACGCCGTCCGATATTACTCCGACGAGGACGCCCGAGCCGTCCACACCGAATACCTCCCTCGCCTCGTCCGCATGCATTAATGCGTCACCCTCGCTCGTGACGGAGCCCGCCCTCGTGTGGCCGTAAACCGGCTCCGTTATCTTGTCCACGAAGCCGAGCGCCGCGGCCCTTTCGAGATTCCCCGGCGGGAGCCATCCCTGGGCTATCCCGAGCTTCTCGTTCACGATCTCCGCGTCGAACCCGAGGCTGTAGAGGTCCTTGAGGCCGGACTCGCCGATCTCGCTGAAATACACGTAAACCTCCACCTTCCCCTCGCCGTTCACCTTGACGAGGCTCGAAAGCAGGTCCTCTCCCTCGCTGAGCTGCCTTGCCGAAACCGTTCCCTCCCCGAGCCTCTCCGCGGTAGCCCTGAGCAGCGGGCTTATCCTGGAGTCCTTGCCCGCGGCCTCTTTCCCTATGCCCGTTCCCCTTAGCGTCTGCTCCGCCCACGATTCGAAGGTGGCCGCCGGAAGGGCGGCCGAAATTATTGCGAAAGCGAATATGAATACTGCTTTCCTCATCATTCACCTCTCAATTATTATTTTCTATAAATACTACGTCAGATAGGAATCCGTCTCTACTGATTTTTGCCGTTCGTAATTTCTGCGTTCCGGGCCCGGGCGGATTATACAAATATTCTACCCCCATTTTCACTATCCATACGGAATACCTGCGGAGGCCCAGTCATCTCACCCTCCTGAACAGCCCCGGATACGATACCACGAGGCCGTCGCCGTCTACCTCTACGTCACATTTAAAATCAGAGTCAAGCGACTCGAAACGGTAAAGCTTGAACGGCTCGATGCAGGTGTAACGCTGGGGGTCCGAAGTGACGGACATATCGGGAAGGGTTATGTATGCGGCGGTTATGTCGGCCGATTGGCCCGCGCCGAGGCCGAGCCGCCTTATAGGAATCATATTCGTAAATGGTGTGGGGAAAATATCGACGTCTATAGCGCCTTTTAAACCGGAGAGCTTTACGGAGCCGTCATGCCACGTGCCGTCGCCGTCTCTCCTGAGATGTATGCCCCGCCCCTCCCCGACAAGGTCAACGCTCACACTCCTCACACGCCAGCCCGCGTCGCATTCGATCCTGTAACGCGCGGCGAACGGGCGTCCCCCGCCGTCCGACGAAATAATAAGCGACTCCGCGGTTATGTTCTCGCCGCTCTCCCCGAGCGTCAGGTACTCCCTGCTCTCCCCGTTCCAGCCCTTCCAGATAGCGGTGATACTTTTTCTCACCCGGCCCCCCTCAGCCGTGAAGCTTCTCTCCCCTCTTCATCATCCCCAGGATCGCCTTCATCCGCCTCTCCCGCGTCTCCGGCTTTTTCGCGGTCTGAAGCCGCCACGCAATGGCATACCTGTTCACCTTGTTCAGCGTCCTGAAAAACGCCTCGGCCTTAGCGTCCCTCGACAGCTCCTTCAGAAAGTCCTCGGGTATAGTCATATTGGCGGGAGAATCATAGGCCCCGTCCCACCTGCCGTCCCTCTTCGCCTCGTCCACTTTGCGAAGCCCCGGGGGCCGCATCCTTCCCTCCCGGGTGAGTCTTTCGACGATTCCCCTGTTCCTCTTGGACCATGTGCTCCTCTTCCCGCGGGGCGTGTGCTTTACGATCCAGTATTTATCGTCTAGCTTGTCCGCCTGCCCGTCTATCCAGCCGTAGCAGAGCGCGGCTTCGAGCGCCTCATCCCTGCTCACGGACGATGCCCCGCTCCCCTTCTTGGCGAATTTAATCCATATCCCGGGCGAGCTTTCGTGGTTCTCCTCGAGCCATCCCTCCCATTTTTCGAGGGATTCGAAGAGCAATATTTCTCTTTCCCTGCCGGCCCTCGCCGCGGCGCGCGCGGACCTCGATACCGCTGCCTTTTCCTCCTTCTTCCTCCGCACCGGCTTCCACGCCATGTTCATGTAGACGTCCCCGCGCCCGAGCTCGTCCAGCATCCGGGAGAGCCTCTTCCGCCGGGTCTCCTCGCGCTTGGCCGACTCTATCCACCGTATATAATCGTTTCTCTGGTATGGAGGACGGCTGTCGTAAGCGTCCTTAAGTCCGCTCTCCGAAAGGGCGTCCCTTACATACGCCGGCACAGGATGTTTCGGACGTTTAGGCATCCCTTAATTATGCGTCGTTATATTTCATTCAGGGCCTTTCACCAGGCGACTGGGCGCTCAGGTGGAAGAGACCATGCTAACCCTTCTTCATATTTTCCCAGAGGCCCATGACGTTCCCCTCGGAATCCTTGAAATAAGCGTAGTAGCCCATGTCGGGCACCTCGCCCTTTTCTCCGACCATCTTCCCGCCCCCGGCCTCTATCTTCTTTACGGCCTCGTCGATGGAATCGACATTGATTGTAATCACCGGCGAGGGCGTCTCCGCGCTCCTCTTCGCGAACCCGCCGTTTATGGCGCCGGGCTCCTTGGGCATGTACGTTTCCTCGTCCACGTCCACGGTCCTTATGCCCGTGTACACAATGCCGCCAGGCATCTCCCAATCCATTATGGACCATCCGAATACGGAGCTGTAAAAGTCCTTGGCCCTCTCAAGGTCGTCGAAAGAAATCTCGAAATGAACTACTTTATCCATTATGATTCACCCCGCTATGCGTAGATTTTTCTATTTATTACACGCAGTCACGACTCGGAAACTCTATAAGCTCGATACGGTGACAACTTTCATGATTACGAGTATATCACGTATGATGCAGGGCTATGGTTAAAGTTTCGTAAAGGCGGATTTGCGAATCCGGGATCGAGTCCGATAGCGGTAAGGCGGCCAGTGGAATGCGTGCAGGAGGGTCAGAACGATCCCGTCTCGACCTCACCTGCCCGCACAAAGTTGGCGATAATGACTCCTTTCGGCGAAACCTTGCCATCGGTAAGCTTAAAAGCCGCCGGGATCGCGCCCTCGGCGAACAGGCGTTTGCCCGCGCCGAGCGTGATAGGGAAAATTTTGAGCCGGAGCTCGTCTACCAGGTTGTTTTTCAATAACGTCTGCATGAAGTCGCCGCTGCCGTACACCTGCAGGTCCGGGCCGTCTTCTGCCTTGAGCTTTTTAATTTCCTCTGCTATATCTCCCTGAAGAAGTACGGAGTTATTCCAATCGAGCTTGATCGGCGAACGCGCCGCTACGTATTTTCTCGCCTTGTTGAACTCGCGGGCAAACGGACTCGCGCTCTCATCCTGATGCGGCCAGTAACCGGCAAATATGTCGTAGGTCTTCCTGCCGAGAAGGAGGTCAAAGGGATGGCCGATTTGCTCGACCACGACCTTGCCCAGGACTTCATCGGAATATGGAACAGTCCAGCCGCCGAATTCGAAACCTCCGGAGGTATCTTCCTCGGGGCCGCCGGGCGCCTGCATGACGCCGTCGAGCGTTATGAACGATAAAGCTATAATTTTTCTCATAGTCATGGATCAGCAAATCTTTCCGCGTTTTCTCCGGCGCGAAGTGCTTTACTGCGACGGTTCCGGAAACTGCTTTTTCGAGAGTGTCAGCAAACGCCGCCGCAGAGTAATTTTTCCAGTAATCTTTCGCCTGCGTTAGCGACCATTCCCGCCCAGATAATGAGAAGCACCACCACGATGGCGGCGATAGCAAAAACTCGATGTGCCGGGCTGGCAAGCTTTCTCGCCGCGAAATCGATGGCGAGACCGGTACCGAACGGGAGAGCTCCCATGACAATGAAGTCGCCCGGTTTCCAGTACCAGCCCTCTCCTTCAACACCCCCGTTAAGTATATTCAGTAGCGTCAACACTAACGGTACGAGCAGTATAAGTCCTACCACTACTGCTATGCGTATAATTTATGCGTATAATTCTCTTTCGCATAATGTCGCTATATGAATTCTTCTAGTGACAACTTTCGTGATCACGAGTATATCACGTATGATGCAGGGCTATGGTTAAAGTTTCGTAATACGGATCTGCGATCAGGAACGCGCCGCCCGGGCGGGATCGGCGGCAAAACGGAGTTCGTGGCCGGGCTGTTCCGGGAGTCCCGGCTCAGCTATCGACCTTCCCGGCAAGCCCGGTGACGCTCATTTTTCTTTCCACCAGCATGACGTCGATGTTAATGATGATTGCCATGTCGATTTGGTTATACCGTTAAGTCGTTCCCGGATTTTATATCAACGGCACTTTGTAAGGTCTTTTCAAATACGGCCGCTGCGGTGGCGACTACGATAGAAATAAAAGTGGCCACAATGGACACGGCGATAAAACCCGCCGGATCGTCGTCTTGCACCCCTTCCGCACGTAAAGCAAAAGATATTCTTATGTATATTGCTGCTATCACAATTAAGACACCCAGTACGATTGCGCAATATTTTATATTCCTTAAAGCCTTCACAGAATTAAATAAGAATGCTTTATCCTGCCCGATATATCCGAGCAATTTGAACGCCTGATACAGGGCGACAAAAAATGCAATAGATGCTAGATATCCATAGATTATGAACGGGTCAGCGTAAATACTAAACAGGTCCAGGTTTGCAGCCCTCCCTTCAGTCAAAGGAAACCGGATCATGACGGCCAGTGCCACTATGCCGACGAGTACAACGACGACCTGAAGAAATATTGTTGAGATTTTTTTCATAGGTGATTTTTGGTTAGTAATAAATACAGCTTAATCTGGTGCTTATCGTTTGCCAATATGTTTTTTTGTCGTTTTCAGCTGCCATACTTTCAGTATCATACCGGCAAAAATTATGATTCTTTTAATTCAGAAATGAGAAACCCGATTTTGGTTTTACCTGAATTCAAAATAGTTTGATTGGTTATTGGGCCAAACGATTGGGAAGCTGTTTCCTGACTGGCGGAGGGGGTGGGATTTGAACCCACGAGAGCCTTACGACTCTACTGGTTTTCGAGACCAGCGCCTTCGTCCACTCGGCCACCCCTCCGTGGTGCGGAACAGATAAACTACCAAAATTGACAAGGTTACGCAATAAGCCCCTCTTCCGCACCCTTCTGTCAAAGCCCCGCGAATGATGTAGACTTTTCCCCGTGCCGCGTGAGCTCATTTCCGAAAAAGCGAGAAACGCCATAAGATCGGGCATAGAAGAGGCCTCGGGGAACGAGGTCTTTTTCGTCGGCCGTATAGAAAACGGCGGCTCGGTCGGGTGCGTCGAAATCATAGCGCGCGGGAACGAGTACTCCGTCCCCGCAGTGCTCGATTCCGCCGGCCCCGGCGACGTCGTCATACACAACCACCCCTCCGGCAACCTCACTCCCTCCGACCAGGACGTAAAGCTCGCCTCCGTCTTCGGCAACGACGGCGTCGGGTTCTACATCGTCAACAACGCGGCGACCCACGTCTACGTCGTCGTCGAGCCCTGCTTCGAAAAGGAGATAGAGCCCCTCGACATAGAGGACGTAACGGGCTCCCTTCTCCCCGGCGGCAGCGTCGCCGAGGTCATGGGCGAGAGGTACGAGCTCCGGGACGAGCAGCTCCGCATGGTCGAGGCCGTCGCCCGCGCGTTCAACGACGACGCGCTATCCCTCATAGAAGCCGGAACCGGCACGGGGAAAACACTTTCCTACCTCATCCCGTCGGCCCTTTGGGCCATGCGGAACGGCGAAAGGGTGGTCATATCCACGAACACGATAAACCTCCAGGAGCAGCTCATAGACAAGGACATCCCCCTCGTCCACAAGGCCTTCGGCGAGGCGTTTAACTACTCCCTCGTAAAGGGTATGGGGAACTACCTCTGCCTCCTCCGCGCCGAAACGGTCCAGGAAGGGCTCTTCGAGATGGCCGACGAGGACGAGGCTGGCGCCCTAACGAGCATACTCGAATGGGCCCGCGTCACGGACGACGGCTCCCTTTCCGACCTCAGCTTCACGCCCCCCGACGAGGTCTGGGACAAGGTCTCCGCCGAGAGCGACAGCTGCCTCAGGGTAAGGTGTCCGTACTATTCCCGCTGCTTCTTCTACAAGTCCCGCCGCGAAATCGCCGCCTCTCAGCTCCTCGTCGTGAACCACCACCTCCTCTTCTCCGACCTCGCCATAAAGAGCGCCTCCGAAAAGAGCGACGCCGGAATACTCCCTCCCTATAAACGCGTCATATTCGACGAGGGGCACCACATAGCCGACGCCGCCACGTCCCACTTCGGCATGCGGGCGACCAGGTTCGGGATCATAAGGGTCCTAAGGCGTCTCAGGAGAAAAACGAAATCGGGCGAATCGAAGGGGCTCATATCCTACGCCGCCGTCCTCGCCTCGCAGCTCACCGAGAACATCCGGAAGGGCTCGATAGGCGACGCGCTGAAGAGGGTCGAAAAGAACCTCTCCCCGCGCGTAGACGACGCCGAGGAAAACGTCCGCGACTCCTTCGACGCCCTCTTTCACTTCACGCTCGCGCTCACCAAAGAACGCGACCCGGCGGCCGAGGAAGTCAGCCTGCGCGTAACCGGGGACACTTTTTCGCGCGAGGGATGGAAGGAAGTAGACGGCAGGTTCTCCATGCTCAGGATAAGGCTGAAGGAGCTCGCCGACGAGATAAAATATTTCACCGATTTTCTACTGGATTACGAGTCCGACGCCGACGTCGCAAAGCTCCTGGTCGAGTTCAGGGGCGTCGGGAACAAGCTCGACTACTACGCCGACGTCGTCGAAACCTTCCTCTCGCAGGAAGACGACGGCAACGTGAGATGGGCCGAAGGAAGGGAGGGCAGGGGGACCATAATCTCCGGCCTCGGCCTCTCCCCGCTCGACATCTCCCAGCCGCTTAAAGAACGGCTCTACACCAAGTGCGGCACGGTCGTAATGACGTCGGCCACGATGGCCGTCAAGAAGAGCTTTCATTTCATAAAGTCCGGCCTCGGCCTCGAGGACGACGACAGGGTGTCCGAAAGAATCCTCTACTCGCCGTTTAATTACCGCGAGCAGCTCCTCCTCGCCGTCCCCCACGACCTCCCCGAGCCCGGGACGAGGGAATACCCCGAGGCCATCTGTCCGGTGATACTCGGGGCGGTGAAGGCGGCCGGCGGGAACGCGCTCATACTCTTCACGTCCTACAGCCTCCTCGACAGTGTTTACAGAAAGATCTCGGGCGAGCTCGAGCTCTCCGGCATCCCCGCCCTGAAGCAGGGTGCGCTCCCGCGGGGACGTCTCCTCGAAAGGTTCAGGCGCGAGGCAGGGTCCGTCCTCTTCGCCACCGACAGCTTCTGGGAGGGCGTCGACGTCCCGGGCGAAGCGCTCAGCCTCGTTATTATATCGAGGCTCCCGTTCAGGGTGCCGACCGAGCCGATAGTCGAGGCCCGGGTCGAGCACATGGAGCAGCAGGGCATAAACTCGTTTACGGAATACAGCGTCCCGGTGGCGGTCCTGAAGTTCAAGCAGGGATTCGGCAGGCTCATTAGAACGAAAACGGACAGGGGCGCCGTACTCGTTCTCGACAGGAGGATTATAAGTAAATTCTACGGCAGGTATTTCCTGGATTCCCTTCCCCCGAGCGGGCGCATAACCGCGGGGTCGAAGGACATAATCTCGAGTCTCAGCGAGTTTTTTGCAGAAAAATACTGAGTCAGCCGCACAAAACCCCCGAAACTTAAGTCTTTCAGATATTCAGCTTTATCAAATCATATTCATCGTCGAGGCGTTGTTTTCCGGGTCGACCGATCCCGAACAGTGCATAACCCCCGGGGTTATAAGCACTACCGCAAGACTTATGAATATCAGGGATACTTTAATTCTTCTCGATAATTTTTGTATCAGCTTCAATGTCTGACTCCTCCTTGCAGTAACTTTGTAATATCGAACTATTTGCTCACAGGTTGAACAGCTATTGTTTTAGTTGCGCCCTGAACGTTCGTTGCAGTATCTATTCCACCCTCACACTGACAACCGTATACGAATGACAGGCCCAGCACGCACAGGAGCGTCAGAAACAATCCTTTGTGCTTTTTATAGAATCGGATCAGCTTCATATCCTTTTCTCCTTGTATGAGAATTGATATAACCAAAGCAAATGATTATAAAATCCAGAATAACATATAAAACTTCCAGAGCAACAAGTTTAATTAATCGTCCAATTTTATAACTGGCTCACGACTGTAGTGACTTTACTATCTTCCTCACTAAAAACCTCGGCATGAATCTAAGGAGCACGGGTATCAGCTTCTGCTTTATCCCGGGGAGGACGATAACCTTCCCCCGCCTGAACCCTTCGTACCCCTCCCTGACGACAGGCCCCACGTCCATGAGGCTCATCTTGAAAAGGAGCGAATCGTCGAGCTCCGACTTCTCCCCGAACTCCGTCCTCACGGGCCCCGGCGCGAGGCACGATATCTTTATGCCGGGGTTCTTCACCTCCTCGGAAAGCGCCTCCGTGAACGACAGGACGTACGCCTTCGTCGCGTAATACACGGCCAGGTTCGGCCCCGGCTGAAACCCCGCGAGCGAGCCCACGTTCAGGATACCGCCGCGCCCCCTCTCTATGATCCCCGGGAGGAAGAGCCTCGTCAGGTGCGTAAGCGCTGCGACGTTCACCTGCACCATGTCCACCTGCATGTCCGGGTCGAGGTTCGCGAAAGGCCCCCTCGCTCCGAACCCGGCGTTGTTCACGACGACGTCCACGTCTATACCTTCTCTTTTCAGGTGCTCGTATATTTCTTTGGGAGCCGCGGGGTCCGACAGGTCCTTCGGGAGCACGAAAACGTCCACACCGAACTCGTCCTTGAGCTCGCCTGCGAGGGCCCTGAGCCTCTCCTCTCTTCTTGCCACAAGAACCAGGTCGGAGCCGTCCGCTGCGAAGAGCTTCGCCAGCTCCCATCCTATCCCCGACGACGCCCCCGTTATGAGTGCCCTTTCGGCTGCCATATCCTTGTATCCTCCTCTGTTCAGGCTGTTTCTAATGTTTACACCGCCGGGTTCTTATGTCAACGAAAGGCCGTCCGCGTTCCGCTCACTCCAGCTTCTTAAGATACGCCGTCCCCCCGAGGTTACCCATCTGCCCCATTATCCACGCCTGCCGCTCCCTGACGTAACCGGACGGCCTCCCCGGCGACATCCTCTCCGGGTTCGGCAGAACGGCCGCTATGAGTGCTGCCTCGGCCGCTGTAAGTCTCTTCGCCGGCTTCCCGAAATACACCTCCGCCGCGCTCGAAGCCCCGTATATCCCCGGCCCCGTCTCCATGACGTTCAGATAAACCTCCAGTATCCTCTTCTTCCCCCAGAGCGTCTCGATTAAAAACGTAAAATACGTCTCCGCCCCCTTCCTCGTCCACGTCCGCGACGGCCACAGGAACACGTTCTTCGCCGTCTGCTGGCTTATAGTGCTCGCTCCCCTTAGCCTTTTGCCCCTGTTCTTATCCTCGATGGCGTCTATTATCGAATCCACGTCGAACCCGCCATGTACGGGATACGTCTGGTCCTCGGCCGCGATAACGGCGAGCTTCATGTTCCCCGAAATCTCTCCGTAATCCTTCCACTCCTTCTTTATAGGTTTCCCCTCCCCGAAGTACTTCATAACCATGAGCGGCGTCACGGGCGGGTTCACGAACCTGTAGAGGAAAACCCACCCCACGGTGGCCAGAAGCACGAACAGGACGGCCTTAAAGACGAATTTCGCGGCTTTCCACGCAAATCTTTTCATCGCTCTCCCTAACTATACTATCCATTAATCAGAATAAGTTATACCCGTATCCGCACATTTTCCGCCTCCCCCTCCCCCTCGCGAAGGCCTTCGTAAATTGACTCTTGCCCCTCCCTCATATAACCTTATTAGCCAATATTTATAGATATTTAGGAGGCTTTAAGCTAAATGACGACGCCGTCACAGATTCTCCCCGTCAACATCGAAGACGAGATGAAGGAGTCTTACCTCAGCTATTCGATGAGCGTAATAATCGGGCGCGCCCTGCCCGACGTGAGAGACGGGCTCAAGCCTGTCCACAGAAGGATACTCTTCGGCATGGAAGAGGTCGGCAACCAGTGGAACAGGCCCTATAAAAAATCGGCTAGGATCGTCGGAGACGTGATGGGTAAATACCACCCCCACGGCGACGCCGCTCTCTACGACGCCCTCGTCAGGATGGCCCAGGATTTCTCCATGCGCTACACACTCGTCGACGGCCAGGGCAACTTCGGCTCCATCGACGGCGACCCGCCGGCCGCAATGAGGTACACCGAGGTCAGGCTCGACAGAATAGCGAGCGAAATGCTCGAGGACCTCGACAAGGAAACGGTCGACTTCGTACCCAACTACGACGGCGGCGAGCACGAGCCGCTCGTCCTTCCAGCGAAAATACCGAACCTCCTCCTTAACGGCTCCTCCGGAATCGCGGTCGGCATGTCTACGAACATCCCGCCACATAACCTTAACGAGCTCACCAGCGCCGTTATCGCGCAGATTGGCAATCCCGAAATCACGCTCGACGAGCTGATGACGCACATCCCCGGCCCCGACTTCCCGACGGGCGGGCTCATCACCGGCAGGCGGCCCATACGCGAGGCGTACGAGACAGGCAGGGGCATAATCAGGATACGCGCCAAGGCCCGCATCGAGCGCCAGAAGAAGGGCGACCGCGAGGTCATCATCGTCACCGAAATCCCCTACCAGGTTAATAAAACGCGCCTCATTGAGCGCATAGCCGACCTCGTAAAGGAAGAGAAGATAAAGGGCATCTCCGACATCAGGGACGAGTCCGACAGGGACGGCATAAGGATCGTAATCGAGGTAAAGAGGGGCGACTACGCCGACGTCGTCTTAAACCAGCTCTACAAGCACACGCCGATGGACACCTCCTTCGGCATCATACTCCTCGCCCTCGTACGCAACCAGCCGCGCGTGCTCTCGCTCAAGGAGACGATAAACCACTTCATCGAGCACCGCAAGGAAGTCGTCACCCGGCGCACCCAGTTCGAGCTCGCCAAGGCCGAGGCCAGGCTCCACATCCTGGAGGGTCTCAAGATAGCGCTCGACCACCTCGACGAGGTAATCGCCCTCATACGCTCCTCCGACAGCCCGCAGACGGCCAAGGACGGCCTCATGCAGAAGCTCGGCCTCTCCGACCTCCAGGCCCAGGCCATACTCGACATGAGGCTCCAGAGGCTGACGGCCCTCGAAAGGGACAAGATACTCGAAGAGCGCAGGGAGCTTATCGCCACTGTCGCGAGGCTCAAGGAAATACTCGCCAACGAGCGCCTCATCCTCGAAATCATCACGGACGAGCTCTCCGCGATAAAAGATAAATACGGCGACGAGCGCAGGACCGAAATACTCGACAGCCTCGAGGAACTCTCCCTCGAAGACCTCATCGCCGACGAGGACATGGTCGTCACCATAACCCACGAGGGCTACATCAAAACGACCCCGCTCAGCATCTACAGGAGCCAGAAGAGGGGCGGCAAGGGCCGCACAGGCATAACGACCAAGGAGCTCGACTTCGTCGAAACCCTCTTCATAGCGTCCAAGCACAACTACGTCCTCTTCTTCACCAATTTGGGAAGGTGCTACTGGAAGAAGGTCCACGAGATACCCGAGGCCGGCCCGGCGGCGAGGGGCAAGGCCCTCGTCAACCTCTTGAACCTCACCTCGGGCGAGAAGGTCGCGGCGGTCCTTCCGGTAAGGGAGTTCAAGGAAGGCAGCTACATAATGATGGCCACGCGTAACGGCATCGTGAAAAAGACCGAGCTCATGGCCTACTCCAACCCGCGCGTCGGCGGCATCATAGCGCTCAACATCCGCGAGGGCGACGAGCTCATCGAAGCCCGCCTCACGAGCGGAAACGACGAAATCCTCCTCACGTCCTACTTCGGCCAGGCGATAAGGTTCAGGGAAGACGACGTTAGGGACATGGGAAGGACGGCGACGGGCGTAATCGGCATAAGGCTCGACGAGGGCGACAAGGTCGTAAGCCTCGAGGTCATAGAAAACCCCGAGGCCCAGATACTCACCGTAACCGAAATGGGATACGGCAAGAGAACCCTCGTCTCCGAATACAGGGTCACGGGCCGCGGAGGGAAAGGCATCATTACGATAAAAACCACCGGCAAGAACGGCAGGGTAGTGGGGGCCTTCCAGGTGACGAACGACACGCAGATAATGATTATCACGACGCAGTCCGGCAAGGTCATCCGCATGAACGCGTCCGGTATAAGCATATACGGGCGCGGGACGCAGGGCGTAAAGCTCATAGGGCTCGAGCCCGACGAAAGGGTGGCGGCCGTCGCCAAGGTAGTCGAAAAGGAGCAGGATACGGCGGTCGAGCCGCTCGAATCTGAATAGCTTCCCGAGATGATACGTAAAGTAGAAAACATATTCCTCGACTTCCCGGGCTACGGCTGCTTCGCGTGCGACCCGAATAACAGCCACGGCCTCCGGCTCGAATTCTTCGCCGACGACGAGAAGGGCGTGGTCTTCACGAAGATCACCCCCGACGGGCACCTTCAAGGCTTCCCCGGCATTCTCCACGGCGGCATACAATGCGCCCTCGTCGACGAGGTGGCATTCTGGACGATGTTCGACAGGCACAAAAAGATAGCCCTCACGACCAACATAAATATGGAGTTTATGAGCCCGGTCGGTCTTTCCGGCGAGCTCACGGTTTCCGGCAAAATAGTTCGCGAGGAGGGGCGCAAGATAGGCGTCGACGTCAGTATCGTCTCCCCCTCGGGCAAGGTTTGCACGAAGAGCAGCGTAGATTATATTATCCCGAAGAAGGAAGTGACGATGAGGATCATGGGGAAGGAAAGGTTCACTCCCAAATTCACGCAATACCTGGAAGACTGATATGCTAAAGCTATACGACCATCCGCTGTCCGGAAACTGCTACAAGGTAAGGCTTGCGCTCAATCAGCTCGGAGTCGAGTACGAAAAGGTATACCTCGACATTTTCAAGGGCGAGCAGCACTCGGGGGACTACCGGGCCGTAAACCCCAACAGGAAGATACCGGTGCTTATAGACGGCGATTTCAATATGTGGGAATCGAACGCCATACTGCTCTACCTCGGGAAGAAATACTCCCCGAACCCCCTCTATCCCGAAGACCTCTCCGCGTTCGGCAAAATGGCGCAGTGGCTTTTCTTCGGCAAAACTTCCATAGACCCGAACCTCGCCGTTGCAAGGTTCATGACGAAATTCCTGCCGCCCGAATCCGTCGACGAGAAAAGACTCGACGAAATAAGAGCCCAGGGGAACGCCGTCCTTCAGGTGCTCGACAGCCACCTCGAACACTACGATTTCCTCGCCGGTGATTATTCCATGGCCGACATCGCATGCTTCCCCTACGTCGATCTGGCCCCGGAAGGCGGAATAGACCTCTCGCCTTATTCCAGCGTCATTCTCTGGTGCGACAGGATAAAATCCCGTCCGGGTTTTATAAAGATGGAAGACTGAGTCACGGAAGGTTGATTTTGAGCGGGAAACGGGATTCGAACCCGCGACCTTCTCCTTGGCAAGGAGACGCTCTAGCCAGCTGAGCTATTCCCGCTGAACGGATGATTAAGATAGCCAGATAAGGACCCGTTGTCAAGCGCGCTCATGAAGTAATCTCTACACGCAAACGAACGTATGTAGGCGAAACGACATGGATAATACGAGCAGAAAAGCGATTATATCGCGCACGAAAAGGGCGATCATCAAGATAGGCAGCAGCGTCCTCACGGACGACGGGGGCATCCTCGACGAGTCCGCGTTCGACCGCCTCGCGAAGGCCATCTCGGCCGTAAAGAGCCAGAAGCGCGACGTCGCCGTCGTCTCCTCCGGGGCGATAGCCTCGGGGATGAAAAAGCTCGGCCTCACACGAAAGCCCACCGAGGTCTCCATGAAGCAGGCCATAGCCGCATGCGGCCAGAGCACCCTCATACGGAATTACGAAAGGGCCTTTTCGTCATACGGCGAAAAGGTGGCCCAGATACTCCTCACTCACGACGGCCTCACCGACAGAAAACGCTTTCTCAACGCGAGGAAAACCCTCATCACGCTCTTCGATATGAACATAATCCCCATCATAAACGAAAACGACACGGTGGCGGTCGAGGAGATTATGCTCGGCGACAACGACAACCTGGCGGCCCACGTAACGTCCCTCGTCGAGGCCGACCTCCTCGTGCTCCTCACGGACATAGGCGGGCTCTACGACAAAGACCCTCGCCGCAGCCGCGACGCCGAGCTCATAACCCTCATCGACCGCATAGATAAAAACGTCGAGTCGGTCGCCGGCGACACGTCCGGGCGCACGACGACGGGCGGCATGAAGACGAAAATACAGGCCGCGCGGACTGCGGCGGCGTTCGGCGTGCCGACGATAATCGCGAACGGCAGGGAAAAATCCACGCTCGAAGACATATTCGCCGGGAAGGAGGTCGGGACGCTCTTCCTCCCTTCCGGGGCGAGCCTCAGCCGGAGGAAACACTGGATAGCCTTCACCCGAAAATCCGCGGGCCAGATAATAATTGACGACGGGGCGAGGAATGCGATATCCTCTAAAGGGAAGAGCCTTCTCCCCTCGGGGATAAAAGGCGTCCGGGGAAAGTTCGGCGTCGGCGAATCGGTGACGTGCGTCGACGAATCCGGTGCCGAAGTGGCGCGCGGGCTCACCTCCTACAGCTCCGAGGAAATAAAGCTCATAATGGGCAGGAGCACACGCGACATCGAAGCCGTTCTCGGCTACAAATACAGCGACGAGGTCATCCACAGGGACGACCTCGCCATAATCGTCAATTAGACTATAAAGCCGTTCCGGATATGCGCTCAGGTAAATTAAAGCTTCTTCTTATTCTCGTATTTGCTCTTTTTCTCCTTGCCGGGGCCTCCGCGCTGGGCCTCTACTACTACGTCAACGAAGTCCCCTCCGTAAAGACGGATACCGTCGTGGAGATACCGAAAGGGAAGGGCGTCCGCGGCATAGCCGTAATGCTCGAAGACGAAGGGGTAGTCGCGAGCGGCAGGCTCTTTCTCTACTATTCCGTCGTATCGGGCGTCCAGAACAGGCTCCAGGCGGGTGAGTACGAGTTCAAAAAAGGTTCTACCGTCTCGGACGTTCTGGCCAGGATCGTAAAAGGCGACGTCCTCCTTCACAGGGTCACCATTCCCGAGGGCCTCACTGTAAAGGAAACCGCCTTGCTCCTCGACAAAAAGGGCCTCTTTCCGAGCGCGGATTTTCTGGCGGCGGCTGCCGACCCGGGCCTCGTCGCGAGCCTCCCTGGCCCGCCGCTCACGGGGGCCGAAGGATACCTCTATCCCGAAACCTACACGTACAAAAAAGGGGTCACGCCCGAAGAATTCGTCAGGATGATGACCGACAGGTTCAGGTCCGTCTATGCGTCGTTCGACGGAATGAAGAACCGGGTCAACCTCACGGACAACGAGATAATAATCCTGGCTTCGATGATAGAAAAGGAGGCCGGTGACGTAAAGGAGCGCCCCCTCGTCTCGGCCGTCTTCCACAACAGGCTAAGGGCCGGTATGAGACTCGAAAGCGATCCCACGGTCATCTACGGCATGGGCGACGATTTCGACGGCAATCTCGTGCGGAGCGACCTTCGCACGATGACACAGTACAACACCTACGTCATAAAGGGCCTTCCGCCCGGCCCCATAGCCAATCCCGGCAAGGGTTCGATCGAGGCGGCGCTCGATCCCGCGCCGGTCGATTACCTCTACTTCGTTTCGAGAGGCGACGGAACACACGTCTTTTCGACGAGCTACCGCGACCACGTAAACGCCGTCAACCGCTATCAGCGCCGGCGCTGAACGTAACCCTCCCGCCTCGTTTTTCATTCCGGATTCGCCGCACCGATCCCGTGCGGCTTCGGCGCTTCGGCGCCCCACTGGTGTGAGGGCTCCCTTACGCGAAGACCTTGCTGAAGGGGTCCACCTGCGACTTCTCGTCGTGGATCGGTACGATATAGCTCTTGTCCCTTCTCTCGATGCGTATGGTGCCGTCCTTCCTGCGGGTGGCGATGAACTGGGTCCCGCTCGTCTCGCCCGATATCTTCTGGAGTATCCGTGGATAGTTCTTCGAGCCGATGAATATCGAATGGATGCAGACCCCGAGCTTCTTCGCCCTCACCCTCTCGGCCAGAACGTCGCAGTCGCCCGAGGTCGGTATGCCGTCCGTAATGAACAGTATATGCTTGTTCCGAAGGCCCCTCCCCCTGAACTCCGTAAGCGCGTCCTTGAGCGCGTCCTCGTAGTTCGTGTTGCCCGAGCACTCGGTCTTCGAAGCGAGCTCCATCATCCAGTTGTAATCCCTGGTGAAGAACTTCGAGTTCCTCTTGTACTTATACGAGCGGTGGTTGAACTCTATGTACCCGACGCGCATCTTCTTCGACCTCGCGAGCTCGATGACGCCCCTTACGACGGAGGACGACCACTCGCTGTAAACGCCCATCATCGACGTGCTGACGTCCCTCAGGATGGCTATCTCCCCGCCCATCATCTCCTTTTCGCGCCTGTGCACGCGGGGGAGGCTCGGGGTCGTGTGCTCGCTCCAGATCATGATCTCCGAAGGGTCCACGTCCTCCATCTCGTCGAAATGGCTCATGCGCTTCCACTTCCTCGGAAGCCCGCCCGGATGGTCGCCGCGGAGCGCGATGTTGCGCTGAAAGTTCCCTTCGAGGACCTTCATTATGACCTTCACGTTGTCCGCGGATTCGAGGTTCTTCTTCCCGCCGATCCAGTAATCTTCCTCGTCGCCCGGGTCGGGGGACTTGCTGGCGAAAACCTTGTTGGATTTCGGGGGTTCTTTCTCGTCCCGCTTCTGCCCGTCGTCCGTGGTCTCTCCCGTCGCATCGGACGGAATGTTCAGGTCCTCGGGCGGGGCCATGCTGGTCTCTTTCTGGATATTGTCCTTAAGTTCCTTCAAGGCCTGGAAAAAGGTCTTGCGGGCTTCGGAAAGGTCGTCCTTCTGCGATTCCTTCCTGGCCTGCTCGTCGGGTATCTCCTGCTTGGATTCTTCCCCGGGCAGGTCCTGCTCGAACTCAGAGGACGGCTCCTGCTGTTCTAGCTCGTTCCCCCGGTCCCTGTCTTTTTTTTTTTGGTCGTGAGGTCCTCGATTATCTGGTCGAGCTGTAAAAAGACCTCTTCAGGGATACGGAAAGCCGTCATGTATTTAAGGGCGTTCAAATCTTCGAGCGTGCAGACCTCCCTGCCGTGGAGAAGGGCGTGCGCCCTCATTATCTTGAGCGACTTCACGAAGAAGGTCCTGTCGGAAATCATGGAGTTCGACTCGTCGCAGCCGTAGTCCTCGATAAGGGTCGCCACGAAGTTGGCGAGCGCTTCCTGCACCTCTTCCGGAATAGCGACGCTCCCCAGCTTCTGGTAGTACTCGTCGAAGACTTCCTTGCTGACCCTCGGCGGCACCTGGTATTCGGCCGGCCTTTCGGTGTAGAGCCTTATGACCTCTTTCGCCTCGTCCCACTTCTTTCCGTAGGAAAGCCCCTGCGAGTTTATCTGGAGCACGAACCTGTCCAGGTTCGCCGGGTCGAGCGGCTCGTTGTAATACTCGTCGGCCGTCGGGTTGCTCGTTGCGATAGCCGTCAACAGCGGAATGCTCTCGTCGAAGAATTTTCTTTCGTTCAGTATTCGTAAAAGTACGTTGAGCGATTCCCCGGGAGCGCGGGATATGTCGTCCAGAAGGCATATCTCCGCCGTCAATATACCGCCCTTGACGACCCTCTGCTTTATGACCTCCCCGGTCTCGGTCTGCTCTTTCGATATAACGAGGTCGCCCAGAAGCTCCGAGAGCCTCGTATCCCTGTGGAGCTGATAGAAGAAGAATTTCAGCTGCGCCGCTCCCGATATAATTTCCGCGAGCATCGTCTTCGCGGTCCCGGGCGGTCCCTCCACATATATATGCTCCCTGGCTATAACGCCCAGAAGGAGCGCTATTTTCACTTCCTCGTGCCCCACAACCAGCTTGTCCATCTCTTCTTTCAGGGCTACGAACGGATTTTGTGTGCTCATACTTAGGTTTAGCCTCCGGTATGTTTCCTCTAGCTGTCATTAATTGTACATAAGGGGTGTTTTTTTTGCAATAAAGCCGCCCCCGGGCGCTTCCATTTGAAAAACGGTTTCATTAAAACCGTACGGGTTTACAATCGGCCGCAAAATGTGATATGTTGTGGTTCCATTAACGGGGGGACGACTACTTCATGCATGAGCGAATAACAGAGATTCTGGTGGCGATAAGCGGTTATGTGTGGGGCCTCCCCATGATTCTTCTTCTTCTCGGGACAGGCATATACCTTACGATAATCCTGAGGGGCATGCAGATATGGACGCTGTGGCCCGCGCTCAGGCTCGCTTTCTTAAGGAAATACCAGGAGCAGGACGCCGAGGGCGACATATCTCACTTCCAGGCCCTGATGACGGCCCTGTCGGCGACGGTAGGCGTCGGCAACATAGCGGGCGTCGCGACGGCCATAGCCGTCGGCGGCCCCGGGGCCCTCTTCTGGATGTGGATTACTGGCCTCCTCGGAATGGCCACCAAATACTCCGAAGCCGTCCTCGCCGTAAAGTACAGGGAGGTCGATAAATTCGGCATGATGAGCGGCGGCCCGATGTACTACATCTCAAACGGCCTCGGCTTCAGGAAGCTCGGCGTCATGTTCGCCGTCTTCACCGTCTTCGCTACGTTCGGCATAGGCAACATGGTCCAGTCCAATTCCGTGGCCCAGGCCATGAGCGATACCTTCAGCATTCCGGTCTGGATAACCGGGATCGTTCTCTGCATAGGGACCGGCCTCATCATAGTCGGCGGCATCAAGAGCATCGCGAAGGTTACGAGCGCCATGGTGCCGTTCATGATAATCTTCTACATCGTCGGCTCCGTGATAGCTCTCGTATCCTTCAGGGCAAATATAATCGACGCTTTCGGGCTCGTTTTCCACTACGCCTTCAACCCGACGGCGGCGGCGGGAGGCTTCCTCGGCTCGACGATTGCGCTGACAATGCGTATGGGCATAGCGCGGGGCATATTCTCCAACGAATCCGGACTCGGCAGCTCGCCTATCGCGGCTGCGGCGGCGAAGACGAAAAACCCCGTCGGACAGGCGCTCGTATCGATGACCCAGACGTTCATAGATACGATCATCGTCTGCACGTTCACGGGCATAGTGATAATTTCGAGCGGGCTCTGGTCCAACGGCGAAACCGGCGCAGTCCTTTCCTCGTCGGCCTTCGAGCTGGGCATGTCCCACAAGCTCGGGGCTGCGGTGCTCGCCATAAGCCTCGCTTTCTTCGCGTACTCGACACTCGTCGGGTGGAGCTACTACGGTGAAAAGGCGATCGAATTCCTGTTCAAGGAAGGAATAATCAAGCCCTACAGGGTGCTGTTCACGCTGGTCGTCTTCGTCGGCGCCGTCGTAAAGCTCGAGCTCGTATGGGCTTTCGCCGACATAACGAACGGCCTCATGGCCTTCCCCAACCTCGTCGGCCTCCTCGGGCTCTCCCGGGTCGTGGTCGAGGAAACGAAAAAATACCTCCCGACGGAGCTCGATCGCCTGAGGCAGTGATCCGGCAGTCGTCGCGCCCGCCTGTTCCGCCCACGGTTTCTAAGCCAGCTTTTTTTGGCTAAAATATAGGCTCTGATACGTCCATCATGAAAGACTTCGCCCGCATCCTTTTCGCCGCAGTCATCATCTCCTTATCGTGGGGCCCCGCCGCCCGATCCGTCGAGTGGACGCCCGTAGGGTACGGCACCCTCGACGATTCCTCGCGCTTCGACGTCTTCATAGACACAGGGAGCATAAAAACCGAAGGCGGCAAGACCAGGTTCTGGCAGGGCCACGTCTTTTACGAGGAGCAGCCGCTCCCCTCCGGTAAATCCTACATCAGGATAACGATAGGAAGGGCCGTCGACTGCGCTACCGGGACGGACTCCAACCTCGAAGCCGTCTTCTACGCCCCCGACGGCTCGATAGTCGACAATTACTCCGCGGGCGGGGCGTCCGAATTCAAGCCAGTAATTCCCGAAACGATCAGCGAGGCCGTGCTCGGCTTCGTCTGCGATTCGTTTAACGACAACGTAAAAGGTGGCTCTCAACCATGAAAATTATCGTCGTTCTGGTTTTTTCCGTGCTTGCATCCGCGCTGGTGCTTTCGTGTAAAAGCGAATCCGGCCCCGACGGCGACTGGAAGTTCGTCGCCAAAATCGCCGACGAAAACAAAAAACCCGTGGCCGTTTACATGGACCTGAAAAGCATCGAAATAAACGACAACATCAGGAAGTTCTGGATACGTTACGTCGGCAAAAAGCCCGGGAATACCGGCGAAACGTTCATACGGCAGACAGGCTACTGGGAAGTAGACTGTTTCGACAGGACTCTCTATCGTATCGGTGAGGAATACTACAATCCCGAGGGGATGCTAACGGGAAAAAGCGACGAAAGGGTGAAGGAAGAATACAAGTCCGGCGAGGCGCTCGGCGCGAAGCTCGCTGCTATGGCGTGCAGATACGCAGGCAGGAAGTAAACCCCGAAGTGCTCACGTTCCCGCCTGCCCGATTTAATCCACGCTGATTTCGTGACGTCCACGGTCCGCTCGCTCCCGTCAGTGAACTATGTCGCTCGGTATGAGCACCATCTCCCACAACGAGAACATTACCTCTTCTTTCCTGCTGAGCTCGGGCTTCTTTCCTTCGAGCATCTCCTTCGCGTACCTGTTGGCGAATTCGTTGAGATCGCTTATGGAAACGTCAAACTCTTCCACCTCGTCGTGAAAATTGACGTGAAAACCGTTTTCTTTCTGTGTTGCGGTAAACCCGCTTATCTCTCTATGCATGTTTTTCTCCTTCTAAAAATCAATATAATCACCGTTTTCGCCTTTTAAAGGGCCCGATTTCGCATGTTCATCGTTTACAGGCCGGCGCGGCCTCCGCGCTCCCCTGCATCTCTTCTGATGCTTTCTGGCTCGAGCCGGATTCCGCTTGTAAAAGACGCCGCGTTCTTAGTTTCCCCGAAACGGTGTAGACTATTCTCTAATCGGGGGGACACATGAGCGGACCGTTTCTGACAGGGGACAAGGCGCTTGAAAGGCTCGGGGATATGACGGGCCTCGTCTGCGGCATAGCCGACAAGGAAGGCATAGGCCCCTACGAAACGAAGCTCCTCGAAAGGTACCTCCTCGACATGGAAGCGGCACTCCGCTCGCGCGACGTCGAAAAGGCCAAGTCCCTGGTCATGCGCCTGCTTACGGAAGTCCTCGGTTACGACAGCGTACGGGCAAAATTCGTCATGTACAACCACCTCAACAAAAACGCCGGCTGGGACTAGTCCCGGCCCTCACCCTCAGCGGCTATCCTCTCCGCGGCCGCCGCGAAATCCCTTTCGATATAATCGGCGTAATGCGAATACAGGTCCCACCCGGTAAGCACCTGAACGGTCCTGAGCCCGGCTTTCTTCCCGGCGATCATGTCTATGTCCGAATCCCCGACCATCCACGACCGCTGCCTGTCTACGCCGTGCTTTTTCGACAGCGCGTCTATCATCCCGGTCCGGGGCTTGCGGCAAATGCACGCCATGTTATAGGGCGACACGGTTCCCCTGGGGTTGTGCGGACAGTATGCGTATTCCTCGATGTAAACCCCTCTTTCCTCGAGTATAAGGTCCAGGTAATTGTGAAGCTCGTTTACGTCCGTCTCCGTAAGGTGCCCGCTCGCCACCCGGCTCTGGTTCGTCACTACGAACAGGAGATACCCCCTGTCCTTAAGGAGCCTGAGCGCCTCTACATAATTCTCCGGCACGTAGAAATCCCCGACCCTGTAAATGTATCTCTCTCCCCCTTCGGGAAGTAAAATGGTCTTGTCCCTGTCGAGGAATACAGCCTTTGATTCCACTGCGCTCTCCTTTGTCCGGACACTCTGAAAGAATACGCGACGATGCGCTCCCCGGGCGACGCCGGGGACAGACTTGCGGGGCAATGCCGTATATCTCGGGATTAACTGGCTTTCGAGCTCTCTGGTGTGCGCCGGTGCGGCCGGTCTACTTCGCCGCCTTGAAATACCTGTCCCTGGCTTCCTTCGGGAGGTGGCGCTTAAGATATTCGTAGACGGCTTCCCTCACTATCTGCGCCGGCCTCATCTGCAAATGCCACTGCGATTCATTCAGCATGTCCACGAATTCCTGCGAGGCCTTGACGTATATGGCCTTGTCGAGCGTTTCTTTCTTGCGGCCTTCCTTTTTCCGGGTAACCATATTTTAAGTATATACCATATTTTTCATATAAAATGAATAGCCTCGTCCTCTCTCGCACGGCGTCCGGTTCTTGTTTAATTATACCGGCCGGGCCGGGCGGCGGCGTAAGCGGGAGGCCGGCGCGTCGTGTATATTAATCTATATAGCTGCCTGGCAGCCGGCCGCTCCCCGAACGCGTCGTTCCGGCGCGTCTCCGGCGTATTTTCAGGCATAAAAGCGCAGGTATTCGGCCGCATAAAGGCGTGGGGGTAATATCGATGAAATGGTCCTGGAAGCTCGGAGAATTCGGCGGTATTCCTGTCTATATCCACGCGACCTTCCTTCTCATCATAGCGTGGGTGGTCCTCGTTCACTGGACGAGCGGCGAAACCCTCTCCTCCATCATAGGCGGGGTAATTTTCGTCCTGGCGCTCTTTCTCTGCGTCGTCCTGCACGAGTACGGCCACGCCCTCACAGCCAAACGCTACGGTATTAAAACGCGCGACATCACGCTCCTCCCCATAGGCGGCCTCGCCCGTCTCGAGCGCATGCCCGACGCCCCGATGCAGGAGCTCAAGGTCGCCCTCGCGGGCCCGGCCGTCAACGTCGTCATAGCGGCCCTCCTCTACGCGTGGCTCGTTCTGACGCGGGGCCTCGGCCCCCTCGGCGACCTCACTCTTACGCAAGGCTCCTTCGCCGAGCGGCTCATGCTGGTCAACATCTTCCTCGTCGTCTTTAACCTCATTCCCGCCTTCCCCATGGACGGCGGGCGGGTGCTGAGGGCTCTACTGGCCCTGCGGACAGACTACACACGCGCCACGCAGACCGCCGCAACGATAGGGCAGGGCATCGCCCTTCTCTTCGGGTTCATAGGCCTCTTTACGAATCCCTTTCTCGTCTTCATCGCCCTGTTCGTATGGATAGGGGCCGCGCAGGAGGCCACGATGGTAAAGGTCAGGTCGGCGCTTGGTGGCGTGCCGGTCGAAAAGGCCATGCTGACCGACTTCAAAACCGTAAGCCCCGACGATCCACTGAGCCGCATCATCGAGCTCACGATGTCCGGCTCCCAGCAGGACTACCCCGTCACGGACGGCTCCGGAATAGTCGGCGTCGTAACGCACGGGGACCTCATAAAAGGGCTTTCTGAGCACGGCGAAAGCGCCGCCGCAGGCGCGATCATGCGCCGCGAGTTCCAGGTGCTCGACCCGGGCGAGATGCTCGAGGCCGCCTTCATGCGCATCCAGTCGAGCGACCTCATGACTGTCCCCGTCGTAAGGAACGGCAGCCTCGTGGGCCTTCTGACGATGGACAACGTCGGCGAGTTCATGAGGATACAGGCCGCGATGTCCGAGAAGAGGGCGAGGGCCTGGTAACGGCGCCCCGCCCGGGCTGCGGCGAAGGCTTTTTGCGTCTTTACAGGCCGTTTGTCCGTCTGTACAAAATAAAAACGGAGATGACATGAAAACCGCAAGCGAAACTACCCACAGGCTTCACATAAAAGACATGAGCTGCGCCGGGTGCGTCGATACGGTCCAAAGGACGCTGAGCTCCGTCTCCGGCGTAAAATCGGCCGAGGTCAATTTCGCCGACAAGACGGCGACTGTCACGGGCGAGGTGTCCCCCGATACGCTCGTCTCGGCGGTCGGGGGCGCGGGCTACACGGCCTCGGTCCTTAAGGGCGAAGACTCCGAAGCCGAAAAGGAGAGCGAAGAGGCTGAATTATACCGCGACCTCCTAAGGCGCACGATAATCTCGGGCGTCCTGGCCGCCGTCATAGTGGTGCTCAGCATGGGGCACCTTCTCCCCCCGCTCGATACGGCGTCGGGCAGGCTCGCGTGGGGGGCGGTATCGCTCCTCACGCTTTTCGTGCTTATCTACGGCGGCGGCAGGTTCTTCACGGGGGCGCTCAAGTCCTTCCGTAACCACAGCGCCAACATGGACACGCTCGTCGCTATAGGCACGGGAGTCGCGTGGGCCTACTCCACGTTCGTCGTCCTCTTCCCCGGCGCCGTCGGGGATCTCGCCGGTCATCTCTACTTCGAAACGGCCGCCATAATCATCGCTCTCATCGACCTGGGCGGGGCGCTCGAAATGAGGGCGCGCGGCAAAACGTCCGAGGCCATTAAGCGCCTCATAGGCCTCAAGCCCAGGACGGCCAGGGTGGTAAGGGACGGGGCCGAAACCGACGTCCCTATCTCCGAGGTCGTTCCCGGCGACATCGTACGCGTCCGTCCCGGCGAGAAGATACCCGTGGACGGCGTCATAACCGGGGGCTCCTCGCAGGTCGACGAATCCATGCTCACGGGCGAGCCCATGCCCGCCGAAAAAGGTGTGGGCGACGAAATTGTCGGAGGCACCATAAACAAGTCCGGCAGCTTTCTCTTCAGGGCTACGCGGGTCGGCGAGGAAACGGCGCTCGCACGCATCATCGAAATGGTAAGGAAGGCCCAGAACTCAAAGCCCGCGATCGGGCGCCTCGCGGACAGGGTATCGGGCATCTTCGTCCCTTCGGTCCTTCTGGCGGCGGTCTTCACGCTGCTCGCGTGGTTTAATTTCGGCCCCGAGCCCAAACTAACCTACATGCTCGTAACGGCCATCGCGGTCCTCATAATCGCCTGCCCGTGCGCCCTCGGGCTCGCGACCCCCATATCCGTCATGGTCGGCGTGGGCAAGGCGGCTGAATACGGCATCCTCATCCGAAACGGCGACGCGCTCCAGCAGGCGGGGAGGCTTACGGCCGTGGTGCTCGACAAGACGGGCACGATAACCCGGGGCAGGCCCGTCGTAACGGCCGTCGAGCCCCTGGGCGGGGCGAGCGAAGAGGACGTTCTCTCCCTCGCCGCGGGCCTCGAATCCGGCTCCGAGCACCCCCTCGCCGAGGCCGTTCTCGAAGCGGTGAAAGCAAAAGGCGCGGCGCCCAAAGGGGTAACGTCGTTCGAGGCCGTCTCGGGCCACGGCGTTAAGGCCATGTACGACGGTAAAACCGTTCTTCTCGGCAACAAAAAACTCATGACGGATAACGGCGTCCCGCTCGGGGAAAGCGAAGCCCGCTCGGAAGAGCTCTCCCGCACGGGGAAGACGGTGGTATTCCTCGCGTCGGGCGGCTCGGTCTCGGGCCTCATCGGGATATCCGACCCCATAAAGCCCGATTCGAAGGAGGCCGTCGAGAGGCTCAAGAAAATGGGGCTCAAGGTCATAATGCTAACGGGCGATAACCGCGTCACTGCCGGGGCCGTGGCGAAGGAAACCGGCATGGACGAATTCATCGCCGAGGTCCTGCCGGACGGAAAATCGGACGAGATTTCGAAGCTCCGGGCAAGGGGAGAAATAGTAGGCATGGTGGGCGACGGCATAAACGACGCCCCGGCCCTCGCCGGGGCCGACGTCGGCTTCGCCATAGGGAGCGGGACGGACGTCGCCATAGAAAGCGCCGACATAACCCTCATGCGCGGCTCGCTTCACGGGGTCGCCGACGCGATAAAGATTTCGAACGCGACGGTAAAGAACATAAAAGAGAATCTCTTCGGCGCCTTCGCCTACAACACGCTCGCGATCCCCATAGCGGCGGGCGTGCTGTTTCCCTTCACGGGAATGCTCCTCGATCCCATAATAGCGGGCGCCGCGATGGCGCTTTCGTCCTTTACGGTCGTAACCAACGCCAACCGTCTCAGGTGGTTTAAACCATGAAAAATATCCGGGGGGATTCGAAATGACTACGCTACTGGTCAATATTCTGGGCCTGGCCGCCGCGGCCTTCATAGTCTGGTGGTTCTGGCTCTCGAAGAACCTGCCCGAGGCAAAAGCCGGTGACGGTGCGCTAGACATAATCGTCGACGGCGGGGTTTACGAGCCCTCCGTCATACGCGCCCCGGCCGGAAAGCCGCTCAGGCTGAGATTTTTAAGAAAGGATAAAAGCCCCTGTGCCGAAAAGGTGATTTTCAGCGGGCTCGATGTAAGTGCGGAGCTCCCCGTGGGGCAGACGCGCGAAGTCGAATTCACGCCGAAAAGCCCCGGGGAGTACGAATTTACCTGCCAGATGGCCATGTACAGGGGGAAGCTGATCGTAGAGCCCGGCCGGGAATGACAAAACGTCGCCCTTCGAGCCTGCCGCCGTAATCTAAATCACGGCGCGGAAGGCCCCCCTTCGTGCCGGAATCCCGGGCACGAATTCAAACAAGAAGTCCGGTCTGTGTAAAGAATTACATACGGGAGCTTCCTGGAGAGTACTCGGACAAGGTCCGTCAGGAAACCTTGTTAACCTTGCTGGCCTGTAGACCCTTGGGGCTTTCGACTACTTCGAATTCGACCTCGTCGCCTTCCGCCAGGGTCCTGAATCCTGCCCCTTCGATAGCGCTGTAATGGACGAAAACGTCCTTGCCGTTATCCTGCTCGATGAACCCGAAACCTTTCGACTCGTTAAACCATTTTACCTTGCCTTTCAAAGCAATTCCTCCGAAGAATAATGTCAATCCAAGAGTACATATTTTTAATATTTAGTCAACAGAAATAAGTAAAATCCATGCGGGGTTCTGACGGTTTGACAACGAAAGCCCGGGTATATAGCCTTGGGAGTAATCCCACCCTCGAGGATGGGGCGAAACAGAACCGAATTAAATTTTACCGGAGGAAAATTATGTCTCAGGAAAGAGCCGGTCTGGTCACCATGAAAGGAAACCCCGTAACGCTGGTCGGGCGCGAGGTAAAGCCGGGGGACAGCGCCCCTGATTTTACGCTCTACGCCATGCCCGGGGCTCCGGTCGTGCTCCGCGACCTCGAAGGCAAGGTGAAGGTGTTCAACGTCATCGTCTCCGTCGATACCCCCGTTTGCGACGTTCAGACGAGGAAATTCAACGAAGAGGCCGCGGGCCTCGGAGACGGCGTCGAGATACTCACGATAAGCATGGACCTCCCCTTCGCGCTAAAGCGCTACTGCGCCGCCGAGGGAATTGACAGGGTCAAAACCGTCTCCGATTACATGGACGCCTCCTTCGGCGAGAATTACGGCGTGCTGATAAAAGAGAACAGGCTCCTCGCGAGGTCCGTATTCGTCGTCGATAATGACGACAAGGTCAGGTACGTCGAAATAGTCCCCGAGATCGCGAGCGAGCCCGACTACGAGGCCGCCATTTCCGCCGTCAGGGCCGCGCTGTAGCCGGGGGATTTCGTTGTGCGCGGCGTCCCGGATACCCGGGTCTCGTTATCCTGGCGCGAGGCGAGCGGCCATGCCGGTTTGGCATGCGCCCGCGGCTATGTATGCTTATTGATACAGGCATTCGTAAAATTCAGCCAGGGAGGCTCTTTCAAGTGGGACTCGGAAAATTTTTGAGCGGACTATTCTCCGGCGGAGGCGAAACCCCCGGAGAGGCGAATCAGGGGAACGACGCCGTGCATGTCGAGCCCGGCGAAGTGAATTCTGCGGGGAATTCCGTTTCTGCACCGCCTGCGCCTTCCCCCGCCGAAGCGCGTCCGGAAGATGATGCCCCCGCTCCTCTCGAAGAGGTAGTGTCGGACGAGCCCCCGGGCGCGCCGCCCACGGTCACCGAGGAAAAGGTCCTCGAAGCGCTCAGCAACGTATACGACCCGGAGATACCCATCGACATAGTTAACCTCGGGCTCATTTACGGCGTGGAGATCGACGGCGGCAACGTCCGGATCGAGATGACCATGACGGCCCCCGGCTGTCCGGTGTCCGGGCAGATAGCGGGCGAATCGAGGCTCCTCGTCGAGGAGATTCCCGGCGTCGAATCCGTCGATATAGAGCTCGTCTGGGACCCGCCGTGGGACCCGAGCAAGATGAGCGAAGAGGCCCAGCAGAGCCTCAACTTCTAGCCTGACGGAGGGCCGCGCATTCACCCCCGCGGGACGACAGCCATAATGCCCCTTCCCAAAGGCATATTCGTAACGGGCACCGACACAGGCGTGGGTAAAACCGTCATAACGGCGGCCCTTGCCCTCTCGCTCAAGGGCTCGGGGCTCGACGTCGGCGTCATGAAGCCCCTTCAATCCGGCTCTTCGCTTCCCGGCATGACGGACATCGAATTTCTAAGGGCGGCGCTCGGCGAAAAAGAGCATTCACCCGACGATTGCATCTACAACTTCGAAGCCCCGCTCTCGCCCGCCGCGGCGGCCCGACTCTCGGGAGAGCGCATCGACCCCGGGAGGATAAAGTCCGCGTACGAAAGGCTCGCATCCTCCCGCGACGTCGTCCTCGTCGAAGGGGCGGGCGGCCTCCTGGTCCCCGTAACGGACGGCTATCTCATGGCCGACCTCGCCCGTGACCTCTCGCTCCCGCTGCTCGTCGTCGCGCGTCCGGGGCTCGGCACGATAAACCACACGGCCCTCACGATCGAATGCGCGCGCGGGCGCGGGCTCACCGTCCTCGGCTTCGTGATAAACTCTTTCCCCGCCTCCCCGGGCGCGGCCGAGCGCTTAAATCCCCGCGCCGTCTCGGAGCAAACCGGAGCGCCTCTTCTGGGGGTCTATCCCGAAGACCCTTCCCTCGGCGTCGCCGAAGGGGCCCGGGGGGCCATGGAAGGGCTCTCCCGGCGGGCCTTCGCCCCTATCCTCGGCGGCGAATTCGACGCGGTGGAATTTTTTTCCCGTCTCGAAAAATCTTGAATCTTTTCTGAGCCTTTTAATGCGCTTTAACGGTGCGTAAGCCCGTTTTTACGCACCCCTTGCGCTCCTTGCGCCGGGGGCCGCCGGAAACTTGACAGATTCTCACGTTATGATATACATACTGTGCGTTTTTTGAGTATTGAGCTTTACACTTCCACATGGACACACTCCATAGCTAAGGTAAATAGGATGCGTAGACGGATAAAATTGTTTTTAGTGCCTGTACTGTCTATCTTCGTTTTCGTCGGATTTTATTTCTTTTCCGACAAAAATGCGGAGAGCAGCAACAAAGGACCCGCTCAGCCTGTTAGATTCAGCCACAAGATTCACGCCGGCGAGGATCAGATTCCGTGCCAGTATTGCCATAGCTTTGTCGATGTGTCCCCGAACCCGGGCATCCCTTCCGTCCAGAGGTGCATGGGTTGCCACACGCATATATCGGGACGCGATGTCGATTACGACTTCAACGGAACTACTACTATCAACATTCAGTCCGAGATCGCCAAGGTAAGGGAATTCTGGGCGAAGAAAGAGCCCATACCGTGGATCAAGGTCAACTCCATGCCCGGATATGTCCACTTCAATCACAAGAGGCATATAAAAAGAGGGTTCGACTGCGCCGTTTGTCACGGCGACGTCGCCGGCATGGACCAGGTGCATAAGGTCAACAGGTTCAACATGGGCTTCTGTATAACTTGTCATACGGAAAACGCCAGGAACCATGAAGAGCTGACCAGCCTGAAAGACTGTTTGACCTGTCATTATTAATTTGGAGGAGGAGATGTCTCAAGACAAAAAGGGTGGTATAAAGAGACGGGATTTTCTCAAGATCATCGGAGTCGCCGGCGGCACTGCGGCCGTCACGGGCGGATGCTCCGAGCCTGTTGAGCAGCTGATCCCATACGTCATTCCGCCCGAGGGCATTATCCCCGGGGTACCCAACTGGTATGCGAGCACCTGCAGGGAATGTCCGGCGGGCTGCGGCATCCTCGTGAAGAACCGCGAAGGGCGTGCAATAAAGATAGAAGGCAATCCGAAACATCCGATCAACAAGGGCGCGAGCTGCGCCCAGGGCCAGGCCATGCTTCAGGGCCTCTACAACCCCGACCGCACGAGGTCTCCGCTCCTTCTGAACGATCTCGGCAAACGCAGGCCGACAGGCTGGGAGAATGCCGAGAAGGTTCTCGCCGAAAAGATAGCCGAGGTAAGGAAAAAAGGACAAAACGGCAGAATCGTATTCCTTTCGGACAACGTTACAGGCACCCTCGGTGCACTCATCGACGACTGGATGGACGCGATAGGCGGCGTCCACATCTCCTACGAAACCTACGCCTACGAGCCGCTGAGAGAAGCCAACAAAAGAACCTTCGGTATCGACAGGATTCCCACATACAACATAGACAAGGCGAAATATCTCCTTTCGTTCGGCGCCGATTTCATGGAAACATGGCTCTCGCCGACCTACTACACGATGCAGTTCAGCGATATGCACAGCTTCAAGGACGGCTCGATGGGCAAATTCGTTCACGTCGAGCCGAGGGCGTCGCTGACGGGCGTAAACGCAGACGAATGGGTTTCGATAACCCCGGGCACCGAGGGGATACTCGCTCTCGGAATAGCTAACGTCATAGTCAGCGAAGGCCTCTCTAACAGGGGCGGCGAGCTCTCGGGGCTCCTAAGCGGCTACGCGATAGACAAGGTCTCCGAAGCGACGAGCGTTTCCACCGACACGATAAGGCAGATAGCGCGGGAGTTCTCCTCCATGCAGCCGAGCCTCGCGATAGGCGGCGGCACGGCGATGACCTCCACCAACGCCACAGAAACCCAGATCGCTATAAATATATTGAACTACGTCGCCGGGAATATCGGCGAAACGATAGACTTCGGCCGCACCGTCAACACCGACGGCATAAGCCAGTTCTCTGACGTCCTCTCGCTCGTGGATTCCATGTCTAACGGCGGCGTGGACATCCTCATGGTCTACAACGTAAACCCCGTGTTTACGCTTCCGAAGTCGGCTGGTTTCGAGGACGCGATCTCCAAGGTGCCTTTCGTGGTCAGCTTCTCCAGCTTCATGGACGAAACGACCGAAAAGGCCCACCTCATAATGCCCGATAACACGACTATAGAAAGCTGGGGCGATTTTATTCCGAGCACCGGAATACACGGTCTCATCCAGCCCGTCATGACCCCTGTCTTCAACACCAAGGGCACGGGAGACGTTATACTCGCAGTCACGGCCAACATAGAAGATTTAAAAGAGAGATACAAGCAGGCTTCATACTACGATTATTTAAGGGAGTCCTGGAAAAAGGCCTATTCGAGCCAGGCCGGGCTCAGCTTCGACTCCTTCTGGAACAAGGCCCTCGAAAACGGCGGCTACTATTCGGACGTCCAGCCCGTACAGGTCTCCCTGTCCGGCGGGCTCTCCGGTGCGGCGCTCCCCGAGGCCGAGTTCAGCGGCGACGGCGATTACTACTTCATCGCCTACCCGTCCTACAAATACTACGACGGAAGGGGCGCCAACAAGCCCTGGCTCCAGGAGCTGCCCGACGCGCTTTCTACGGGCGTATGGGATTCGTGGGTGGAGGTTCACCCCGACACCGCTTCCAGGCTCGGCGTAAAGCTCGGCGATTACGTAGTCATCGAATCCCCGCAGGGCAGCATCGAAACGCAGGTCTACCCCTATCCCGGCATCAGGCCGGACACGGTCGCCGTGATGATAGGGCAGGGCCACACCAGCTACGGCAGATACGCGAAGGACAGGGGCGTAAATCCCGTCGGCATCCTGCCGCTCGCGACCGACAAGCTCTCGGGCGGATTCGCGTGGTTCACGTCCAGGGTCAAGCTTACCAAGACCGGGAAGCACGCACAGTTCGTTCAAACCCAGTATACGACGCACCAGCACGACAGGGGCATCGCCCAGGAGGTCACGCTCACCGAAATGGAGAAGGGCCTCCCGCACGAAGATCACCACGAGGCGAGCTTCTATCCCGAAAAGAAATACGCCAGGTACCGCTGGGGAATGGCGATCGACCTCCAGAAATGCACCGGCTGCGGCGCGTGCGTAACGGCCTGCTATGCCGAGAACAACATCCCGTTCGTGGGGAAAGAGCTCGTGGCCAAGCGCCGCGACATGGCCTGGATAAAGATAGAAAGATACTTCGAAAAATCGGACAACAAGGCGGGGTTCGAAACCCGGTTCCTCCCGATGCTCTGTCAGCAGTGCGGTAACGCTCCCTGCGAGCCCGTCTGCCCGGTTTACGCGACTTACCACAACCCCGAGGGGCTCAACGGTATGGTCTACAACCGCTGCGTCGGCACGAGGTACTGCTCGAACAACTGCAGCTACAGCGTAAGGAAGTTCAACTGGTTCCAGTACAAGTTCCCCGAGCCTCTCAACTGGCAGCTCAACCCGGACGTAACCGTCAGGAGCATGGGCGTCATGGAAAAATGCACGTTCTGCGTACAGAGGATCAATTACGCCAAGGATCAGGCCAAGGACAAGGGCAGGGACGTCCTCGACGGCGAGGTGCAGGTAGCGTGCGCCCAGGCCTGCGGCTCAGACGCGATTGTCTTCGGGAACCTCAAAGACCCCGAGTCCAAGGTGTCCAGGCTTTCGGAAAACGAGAGAGGCTACAAGGTGCTGCAGATGCTCAACACGGAGTCTTCTATCACCTATCTAAAAAAAGTGAAATGGGATAAGGCATAATGAGTCAGCAAACGTCGTTAACCTACGCGAAAGTAAACGAAGACGTCATAAGAATGCTCGACAAGCCGACTGTAAAGTGGCTTGCCCTCTTCATACCGACCCTCGGTGTCGTCGGCTTCGGGCTTTTCTGCTTCCTCTATCAGGTCTACACCGGCCTCGGCGTCGCCGGATACAGGCACCCCATATTCTGGGGCGTTTACATCACCGACTTCGTCTTCTGGGTCGGTATCGCGCACTCGGGGACCCTGATCTCTGCGGTCCTGTACCTGTTCCGGGCGAACTTCAGGCTGTCCATATACCGAATAGCAGAGGGTATGACGGTTTTCGCGGTCTTGACGGCGGGGCTGTTCCCTATAATCCACCTTGGAAGGCCGTGGTTTTTCTACTGGCTCTTCCCGTACCCGAACCAGAGAGAGCTCTGGGTTAACTTCAAATCGCCCCTTCTCTGGGACGTTTTCGCTGTCAGCACTTATCTGACCGTAAGCTCTGTATTTTTCTTTGTGGGAATGATTCCAGACCTGGCCGCAATCAGGGACAGGGTGACGGAAAAACCCCGCAAGATCTTATATTCGATACTTTCGCTCGGATGGAAGGGAAGCAACTGGGAATGGCTCCACTACACAAGGGCCTATCTCTTCTTCGCCGCCTTCGCGACGCCGCTCGTTCTCTCGGTTCACAGCGTCGTTTCCTGGGACTTCGCAATGGCCAACCTCCCCGGGTGGCATACGACGATTTTCGCGCCTTACTTCGTAGCGGGCGCCATTTTCTCGGGTCTTGGGATGGTTGTAACGCTTACTGTTCCGATACGAAAAATATTCTCGCTCGAAGAATATATAACACTCGACAACTACGACGGCATGGCCAAGCTCATCATCGTCACTTCGCTCATCGTCGGCTATGCGTACGGCGTCGAATTTTTCATGGCGTGGTACAGTGGTAACCCCGCGGAATGGGGCCAGTTCTACTACAGGGCGACAGGCGAGTATGCGCTCTTCTACTGGATAATGGTTTTTTGCAACGTGCTCATACCGCTTCCGCTCTGGTTCAAGAGCGTAAGAAGGAATATCAAGGCTCTCTTCATCATTTCCATCTTTATAAACATCGGAATGTGGTTCGAGAGATTCAACATTATCGTCATATCGCTTTCACGAGGATTCGATCCGGCGTCCTGGGGTATATATAAAGTGTCCTGGGTCGAAATCGGTATCACGCTCGGGAGCTTTGCATGGTTCTTCATGTTCTTCCTTATATTCATCAAGACGCTCCCGGCTGTGTCCATCGCCGAAATGAAAGAGATTCTGCCTGCACCGAAGAAGGAGGCGAATGGTCATGAATAACCAGGGCGTACTGGGGATATTTTCATACGTTGACCTCACGGTCAACGCCGTAAAGAAGCTGAAAGAAGAGGGCTTTAAGACTATAAGGGTCTTCTCTCCCCTGCCTAACCACGAGATAGAAGACGTAATGGACGAGCCCGAAAGCATAGTGCGGTTCTTCACGCTTTTCGGCGCAATGCTCGGGGCCAGCTGCGGCGTAGGGTTCACTGTCCTTACGTCCATGGACTGGCCGCTGCCCGTGAGCGCAAAGCCGATCGTCTCGATACCGCCTTTTATCGTCATAATATTCGAGCTCACAATCCTTATGGGCGCGCTCTCGACGTTGATCGGCCTGCTGATAAATTCCAGGCTCAGGAGAAATGCCCCCGTCGATATGTATGACCCGAGATTCTCCGAAGACAAGTTCGGGATCATGGTTGCGTGCGACAAGGGCAACGTTGAAAAGGTGCAGGATATTCTGAATTCACACGGCGCAGAGGAAATCAAGGTCGACGGTATTTGAGCCGTGTCTCTCAGGAGGTAATGGGAGTGTTATTCAAAAAAATGAAATTTTATCTGCTGTTTTTTATCCTTTCGGGAGTATTGGGGGCGCCCGGCGCCCATGCGTTCCCGTGGGATTTCGATATGTGGATCCAGCCGTCGATACTGCCGTACGAGCAGCCGGTGCCTTATCCGCTCTGGTCGGTAACGACGACCGGTCTAAGGCTCGCACCGCGGCCCAGGGAGGATTTCGAATCCATGACGCAGAATCCTGTTCCCGCGACCGAAGAATCGCTCAAGAACGGAGAGCACTTATACAACACCTACTGTTTCGTCTGCCACGGTATGGAAGGGAAGGGCGACGGCCCCGTAATCAAGAGAGGCTTCTACCCAATGAACATCACCTCGGCGCCTGTAATCGCCAGGACGGACGGCTACATCTACGCCTACATCAGGTACGGCGGGAAGGTCATGATGCCGAGCTACCGCGAGAACATAACGGCCGAAGGCGCGTGGGACGTGGTCAACTATGTAAGGAAGCTCCAGGGTAACCCTCCGGCTCAGGCGCAGCCCCCGGCAGCCCCGGAAGAGGCGGCACGGCAGGAAGCCGCACCCGAAGAACCGACACCGGAACCGGCGGCGCCGGAAGAGACGGCGCCGAACGATACTTCGTCCGAAGAGACGAACACCGAACAGGAGAGCGCTCAGTAATCATGGATCAGCAAATCAGAGAAGAGATACTTCAAAAGAGAACGCGCATACCGGCTTTAGGGGTATACATATTCCTCGCCCTGGCTGCCCTCGGGTTCGGTACGTTCGTAGTCACCATACTGGGCGACAGTCCCGGCAACATCTGGGAAATATTCCTCATCAACTTCCTTTTCTGGACCGGTATAGCACAGGCGGGCATCGTCTTTTCCTGCATCATGCGCATAACGAACGCAAGATGGGCAAGGCCTCTTCTCCGTACGAGCGAGGCCCTGGGATCGTTTCTTCCCATTGCCGTCGTGCTTCTCCTGGTCGTTTTCGCCGGGCGGGACTACCTCCTCCCCTACGCGACGCACCACTACCATCATCCGAAAGACACATGGCTCAACATGGAGTTCGTTTTCGGACGTAACTTCATCGGCTTCCTCATTCTTCTGTCCGTAAGCATTCTCTATGTCTACTATTCGCTCAGGCAGGACCTGGGCGGTTTCGAAGGCAAGCTGAGCGGTCTTGCGGGATGGGTCGCATCCGGCTGGAAGGGTGAGGACGAGAGAAAGGCCATATGGCTCAAGCTCGGCAAGTTCGCTCCGGCTGTAATCCTTCTCTACGCGGCTGTATTCAGCTTCTTCGCATGGGATTTCATGATGTCCCTCGACCCCCACTGGTTCAGCACCCTTTTCGGACCGTTTTACTTCATGGGCAGCTTCGTAAGCGCTATAGCCATGACGATAATCCTGTCCGTGATGCTGAGGCGGAGGCTCGGGCTCGAAGACTACCTCGACGACAACCAGTATCACGATATGGGCAAGATGCTCCAGGGGTTCTCCCTCTTCTGGGTTTACTTCTTCTTCTCCCAGTTCCTGCCGATATGGTACGCGAACATGCCCGAAGAAACCCTTTTCGTAATAGCCAGGGTAAAGGAAGAGCCCTACAGGACGCTTTCCTGGGCCGTTATGTGGTGCTGCTTCATCTTCCCGTTCATCGCTCTCGTTCCCAGAACGAACAAGGTCATGAAGCCCATAGTCGTTTTCATTGCCGCCGTATCCCTTACGGGATTCTGGCTTGAGAAGTACGTTCTCATAGTGCCGTCGCTCTCGAACGCGATAAACATAGGCTTTACGCAGATACTCGTAACTCTCGGATTCCTCGGCGCATTTGTCGCAACGTTCCTCATATTCATGAGGGCGTTCCCCTCTATACCGGTCGGGGACCCGTTCTTCGGCGGTAAATCATCGGGACACGGAGGACATTGATAATGGACTTGGACGCAAGAAAGCTCGATAGGATAGCCACTATGGTGGTTATGTCGCTCTGCACCAGTGTGGCGGGATTTATCGCGCTCATAGCGGCCGTTGCGCTTTTCGGTCCGCACATCGCCCCCCTCATGAACAAGCTCCCCTGGTAAGGGATAGCGCCGTCCGCTGGGCGTCGTTTCGATGCCGGCCGCAACACGGGAAGAATCACTTCTCCGTGCCGCCTTGCCTCTGCCGTTCCCCCTGGCCTGGATTTTGTACAGACCTGGGAGAGTGGTAACAAACGTTCGGGGACATAGGTAACACTTT